>CAKZMG010000074.1 GCA_937128235.1 uncultured Verrucomicrobiales bacterium | reverse complement strand
AATGTGGTGAATTTCTTGCTGGCAATGGCAGGGAGGTGATCTGTCAGCGCGCTGATGCCGTCCTTGTAGAGCGGATTTTCACTGAGTTTGATTTGAGCAGGCTCCTGTGCGCTGAGTGATCCACTCCACGTGAATGTCAGTGCGGTGATAACAGAAATATGACGCTTACAGAGCATACCGATACGCTAAGAAAGGAATTGAGAAATGTAAAATCATTTCAGCGTGTTAGAGGATCTAGAAGCGGATACGTTAGATTAGAGGAATGGATTATTCTGTAATTCTAATCTAACACTTGTGGCTGGACCATGCCCGGTGAGAAGGATGGTTTCTGGGGGTAGGGTGAGTAGGTTTTCGCGGATGTTGGTGTGGGCGCGATGGTAGTTCTCATGACAGACTCCGCCTGCTGAGCCAGCGAAGATAGCATCTCCAGTAATGCAGATGGGCGATGCCAGACCAGTGATGAAGTAGGCAGAAGCAGGGATCATATGCCCTGCAACATCGAGCGTCTTGAGGGTAAGGTTTCCAAATACCACATTTGTTCCGGGCATGAGCAGATGGCTCGTATTCACGTAGGGACGAAGCTCCTCTTCCCAGGCAATGTGGTCTGGGTGCCGGTGGGTGATGAAGAGATGCTTTTCTTTCTCAGGGTATTTAGAAATAGATTCGATGCATTCTTGAGCATTAGTACCCGTATCGAATATGAGGATGTGCGTCTCATTTTCTACTGTGAAGGCATTCACTCCCAGATGCCCGAAAGCGGATACGAAGGTCTTCACTTGCTCAGGAATACTTACCTCTGGCTCGTAGTTTGGTAAATTTAGTAGTCGCTCAGGATTTAAATTTAGAGCAGGAGCGAGCACTTGGATCACTTCCGCATCCAGTTCACCATTGAGGCAACGTTGTAACCGATCAGCATCAAGGTTGAGTGAATTGGTATCAAAATCAAGCCCACGAATAGCCTTGCCTAGCACGTCATTGAAATCATCTTCTAACATTATTCTTCAGTGTTGTTTTTAAAGAGCACCGCGTAAGGGACGAAGATGACTGCGGTGACAAACATTAATCCAGTGAAAAACCAGAAATAGTTAGCACCTTCCATTTTATAAAGACCACCAGCGGCATAAGTGTGTTTGAAGTCCTTGTTGTCATAATGCGTGTGATCGCTTTCCTCAGATACTTTAAGTAAAGATTTCCGCTTTTCTAGCCAAGTCTGCTTCTCATTTTTATCTTCGGGCTTGTTCTCTTTTAGCTCTATTTTAAGTGAGCTATCCCACGGAGTGAGTAGCGTTTTATCCGGACCAGAAGAGGTAATGCGGCAGGTAGTGCTGTTAATGACTTTATAGGTGAGTTGCTGATCCCATGGATCGCGCAGTTGGTCGATGAGTTTCTGTCCTTTTTCAGTGAGTGGAAATTTTCTGTCATTTGCGAGCGCGAAATCCTGAATGATCATAGAGGCTTCTAGTAATGACTTTTCAGCTGGTAAATCGCGCTTCTTGATCACTGCTTTGTTATTAAAGTGAATGGTTAGATCATCAGCGGTGCCCATTTTTTTATCGAACCCAGGGTAGGATTTCATATTCCATTGATCGTGATGAGTAGAGCTGGTCATCGTCTTAGTAGCAATTTCAGAGAGAGCATCTGAGACTTCTTTATCCAGTGGACTATCGACTTGAATGTAAGAGTTCACAGCCGATGTGAATAGATTTCCTGCCGCCACAGATAATAAAAAGAGAGCCATTACCATTGATTTCATGCTCTTAGGTGACTGAGTGTAGGCAAATTCTAAGCAAACGATAGAGACCATGATCTCGGCCGAAGTGAGCAAAAGGTAGGCGAGAATCTGCCAGATGACATGAGGTTTCTCGCCCGCATCGATCCATTCCTGAATGAATGCGCTGATTGAAAATGCAAGCACGGTGAGAAATAAGCCAGCGCCAATCTTGCGAAGCGCAGTGAGTAGGATGAATTTTTCAACCGTAGGATAGATCAAATAGGTGAAGATTGGAATCAGAAGTAATATGAAAAACGGATTTGCGGATTGTATCTGTGAGGGCAATAAATTCATCCCTAACAGATTTAAGTTCATGTCCTGTGCCTGTAAAACCCATGATGAAGCAGTTTGATCAAATAATGACCAGAATATGGCTACGAACGCAAAGACTCCGATTAGTTTTAAGAGTGTCTTGATTCCATTCTCAGAGAAAAGCTCTTGAGTGAAAGACTTTCCTGCCGGTGGGACGTGGATAAATTCTCTTCTGCCTAGCCAGAATAAGAATGTAGCAATAGCCATTAAGAGACCTGGCACTCCGAACGCCCAGTGTGGACCGAACCATTCCAGTAGCCAAGGAATCATCATGTTAGAAATGGCTGCTCCTAGATTGATAGAGAAATAGAACCAGTTAAATATATTTGGTAACATGTGCTTATTCTTCTCGCCAAATTGGTCGCCAACATGAGCAGATACGCAGGGCTTAATGCCGCCCGCTCCCACTGATATGAGACCCAGCCCTGCTAGTAACCATATGGCGGCTGGTCCAGTGACTCCCATGAATGCAAGAGCAGCATGTCCTAGGCAGTAAACAATGGATAGCGAGATGATAGTTTTATATTTCCCCCAGAACCGGTCACTGATGATTGCTCCAGCAATGGGCGTGAGATAGACTGCAAAGACGAACAGGTGTAAATACTCAGAAGCTTTTGCATCTGACATAGAGTCCGTGACCGTATCTCCCATGAGGTGTAAGTATTGAGTCATGAAGACGACAAGTGCGGCTTTCATCCCATAAAATGAAAACCGCTCGGCGGCTTCATTTCCTATGATGTAGGGAATGCCTTTTGGCATTTTGGCGGT
>CAKZMG010000073.1 GCA_937128235.1 uncultured Verrucomicrobiales bacterium | reverse complement strand
TTGCCGTCATTAATCAAATTTCATTGGTCTTGTGCTTCGGTGCAAGGCCATTTTTTGTTCTATAGCGGAGGATCATCATCTCACAGCGCCAGCGTTCTCTGTAGTTGAACTGTATGCTGATTTAATTGAGATTGAAGTTTCGAGGGTATTCTTCACTATCAATTTATGACTGATAAACAGCTTAACAAATTACAAGTTACACTAGGGTGGGGAGTAGTCGCATTGTTTCTTATTGGAGCTGGTGTGGCTGGTGGTATGAGTAATTATTCTACAGGAAAGAGTATTGCAGGAGTTTGTAATGCCTTTGCTTTATGTTTAGGTGTTTCTAATTTTTTTAGAATGATCAGTTTCGTAGATAAACCAACTGAAGATAAATAATGAACTCTATGCTTAACGTTAAAACTTATCTCTTTTCCGCTATTACTTTTATTGTTGGAGCCTTTGTTGCTTTGGCTGTCTTGAGGTGGATCGATTATAATCATCCTGCACTGGCTTTGATGCTAGGGACGATAATGGCTTTAGGCGTTGTGGCTTGGCATGTGGCATCTAGAGGGAATATCTGGACGCCGAGTGTTGGAGAAAAGTTGAGGCTTGGTCTATTTCTCGGATGTATTGGATTGCTAGTAGGCTTGTGTATGCACTTTTTGATCCAGCCGTTCGATCATCCTGTTGTGACCTTGGGAGTTGGTGTGATTGGTATCTGCGTTTTCCCTTTTGTGATGTTATCTCAGTTTGTGGCGTCATGGAACAAGCAGTTGGAGTCGAAATCTAACACCTCAAATAAGTCCTAAAATTTTATGTCTAAAGAATCAAATGATAAACAATTGGGTTTTGCTCCTTTGGGGGTGTCTTGCCCTCATTGTGGTAGCAAGAATACATCTAAGACTGGGGTGTTGAGCGCTGGACCTAACATTATTAAATTTTTGATTATTGGATGGCTTTATCTGGTAGTGAGAGAAGCGTTTAATCGTCGTGATCTGATCTGTAGTGATTGTGGTAAAGAAGGTGAGTATAAATCCATCGCATCATGGGTTTGCCTTGGTCTGTTGGCAGCTCTCATTAGTATTATTTTAGTCATGCTAGTGAGTGAAAGGTAGCTACTAGGATGTAAATCGAAATGAATTCCCATATCATGAAAACCCCCAATTTACTTAGTAGCATCGTCATCATTTGTCTCGTGTATCATGTGACTAACTATCTGTTCAGTGGAGGGCTGGGCAATGATTTTGTGACTCACCAACTGGGGCCAATCTTATTTTGGTTGTTGCTAGCGTGGTGGTTTTATACGAGACTTGAGAAGGCGGTTCTGCCTGTAGGAGCATTGATGCTCACTTCAGTCTGTGTTCAGACGTATCTAATGATACAGCTACAGTCACCCCCGCTCAGTGTGCAGTTTCCAGAAGCTCAAAGTATGAGCGAATGGGTTAAGTTTAGTTTATCAATAGCGCCTCTATTGATAGGAGGGATTAGTTGTCTGTTGCTACGATTCAATGGTCAGCAAAAGAGCTAGAGTAGTTTGAGCTATCAGAGCGTGATCAGCATAAAGTTCACTTTCAGCGAACGCCTATTCTCTGGGGGCAGAATAGGGATGCGTCTCTTCGCTCCTTTCCCTATTCTGATATAAATTTCACCGTTGGTGAAGCTGAGGGCTTTAGGTTTGGAGTTTTTTATACAGAATGGACAGAAGTTTTCAAAATTAACATA
>CAKZMG010000072.1 GCA_937128235.1 uncultured Verrucomicrobiales bacterium | reverse complement strand
GAGCCTCCGCCTAGGGCTAGGATGATGGAGTGGTAGTGATGTGTGGTATCTAATTCCTTAGATCTCACGGTCAGTGCAGCTCCGTTTTCTGAGGAGTCGAGTTCTATGAGTTGGTGGTTGAAATGAAAACTTACCTCTAGCCTACGGAGTTTTTCTATCCAGCGGCGAAGGAGGGGAGCAGATTTCATCTCGGTAGGGAAGACCTTGCCAGATGAGGCGGTATAGGTGGCTATGCCAAGGGATGCTGCCCATTCGCGCAGCGCGGTATTATCAAATTCTGTTAGAATCCGATTCCAGAGTTCTGTAGGAAGATCATTGCCAGTGTAGCGGCTCAGAAAGATCTCCCAGTCGTCATCGTTGGTGAGGTTAAGCCCGCTTTTTCCAGCTACTAGAAATTTCCTGCCAGAGGATGGCTTGGCATCGTACACGGTGACGCTAGCTCCGCTCTCTGCCGCTACTTCCGCAGCTCGCAAGCCAGCGGGTCCGGCTCCGATGATGGCGATGTTTTTCTGTTGCATGGGGTTACTGGATTGAAGGAATGATGTCGTATTGTTTGTAGTCGCTATCGAGGAAGTGCCACCATTCAGAGTGGATGTGTTGGAAGCCAGCATTGTGCATGGCGTCTCTTAGAATTCGGAGATTCCTCCTCACGAGCGGGTTCGGATGGATGTAATGCGGGGAGGCTTTTTTAGAAAAATCATCGAAGTCGGTCTGCATCAGTGCAGGTCTGCCATCTGGGAATGCAAGCGTGAGATCCACCGCCACTCCATGCGTATGAAGTGATGGGTTTTTATACGGGTCAGCAACGAAATTTGAGTTCTGTCCAGAGGCATCCCAGAGAGCGATCTGAGCAGCTTGTGGGCGGTAGGCGTCCCAGATCTTGAGCCTGTATCCGCTTTCTTTCACTAGTTGGTTCGCATGGGCTAATTTCTTGGCAGTGGCAGGTCTGATCCATGCTTTCATGTTGGCTGGATAGAGTGGTTTCTTGGTGATGTTGTTGCTCGTTTTATAGCGGAGATCTACTTGGATGGTCGGATCAACGTCTTGGATGTTGACCATGCCGTGATTACTAGATGAGCAGGAGTTTAGCATCGTGAAAATGAGAAGGATTGTCAGGAGTTTCATGGACTGAGGATGATCGATTATTTGGCAGTGATCAAGGTGTAACAAAATAATCACATAAATTTTAGAAACTGGCTTGCTTTATTTTGGTGGTTTGTCACTAAGCACGTGCGATGAATAAATTTGGTGATCTTGACATTCCTGCTGGTAGCTTTGAAGCTGTGATTTTTGACTTAGACGGAACTTTGGTGGATTCGATGCCTGCACATTTCGCGGCATGGAGTGAGGCCTTAGCTCAGTTTAATGTTCCTAAAGATGTGTTCCCCGAGGACGTGTTTTATTCTATGGGCGGCAGACCTACTACGGATATAGTGGCTGAACTCAATGGTGAGTTTGGATTGAATCTAGATCCTGTTGATGTCGCGCTTGCGAAGAGAGAAGCGTTTATGAATCTGTTAGACCAAGTGGAAATCAATGAAGATGTGGTAAGCTATGCTAAGTCAATGCGCGGCAAAGTGCCTATGGGTATAGCAACTGGCGGCACGCGAGTAGTAGCTGAGAAGACACTCCAAGCAGTTGGCATTAGCGACCTATTTGATGAAGTGGTGACAGCTAGTGATGTGAAGTGTGGTAAGCCGGCTCCAGACATTTTCATTGAAACTGCAAACCGCTTAGAAGTAGATCCTAACAAGTGTTTAGCGTTCGAAGATGCTCCAGCTGGCATCATGGCTGCTCAGTGCGCGGGAATGGATGTGGTGACTGTGCCGGCTCCATTTCACTGTGTGAAGTAGCGGCTAGAAGTCTGATTTTGGTCGACGTTTGCGGATGCTGACTCTTCCGCCGTTAGCTTGCCGGAGAGGATCAAAAATCTGATCCATGCCTAGGTCTTTGATCTCACAGACCTGTGCCATGAGTTCGCCTAGTTGCCCTTTAGGAAATCCTCTCTCTTTGAACCAAGTGAGATATTCTGGTGGGAGATCCATGATCGGGACTCCTTTTGGTGGGTGGAAATTTGGACCAAACTTTCCGAATGGCATGTGAGTCTTGCCAATTTCACCGAGCAAATTTCGGAAGTCATCGCGGTCAATTTCTGTGAAGTCCATTTGCTAATTATTTCTTGATGCTGACGCTTAGTAGGCAGACATCATCATTGTATTGCTGATCATGTGAGTGTTCTTTGGCGATGCGGCTGAGATTTTCTATGGAAGAATTATTGTGATCGAAGGAAGTATTCATCGTCTCAATCAGCTGCTCCACCCCTAGTTCTTCATTCTGCGCATTGACTACTTCATAGATGCCATCGGTGTAAAAAATAAGTTCATCCAGATTTTCTAGAGGAAGTTGCATAGAAGTATATTGGCTATCGGAAACCAGGCCTAATGCTGTTCCGGTCTCGATTGAGGTTGAATCTAGAAGTTTATACTCATTTTCTTTTTTTAAAATAGGTAGCGGGTGCCCTGCGCTAGCCATGGTGACGGTTCCTGTTTCCACATCGATAACACAATAGATAGCTGTGGAGAACATTGTGATGCCAGCCTTGATTAAGATGTGGCAGAGTCCGCGATTGAGACCACTAAGAAACTCCTCAGGAGATGATGCAGATGCTTGCTCTTTAGAAATAAGTCCGCGGATCATTGCTACAATGAGTGATGCTCTAACTCCATGCCCCATCACATCACAGAGCAGAATTCCTGCTTTGCTTTCTGAGATGGGGATAGCCTCGTAGAAATCACCCGCCAAACCGTGCATGGGAATGTGGGTGACTGCAAAATTTGCGGTGAATTTACTGTTGATTTTATTTTTCAGTTCAGTCGGAAGCGAAGGTATTCTTTTCGCTAGAATCGCCTGTTGGACTTCTGACGCTAGCTTGAGTTCTTCTTTGTATAAATCATTTCTGGATTTATAGGTCTCAGCAACTTCTACTAAGCGTGTCTGTGTTTTTACTATCTCAGAGACATCATTCGTGACACCGAATGTGCCTTTGATTTTGCCATTATGATCTAGCCACGGATGCTTGCTCGTGATGCACCATGTTTCTATGTCACCATCCCAGAGTTCTTTCTCAAGTGTGCCTTCGAGCTTTTCTTTGGTGTGCATGATCATGACTTCATCCTTGCGTGATTTGTCCGCGTGTCTGGCATCAAAAAAGCTGTGGTCGCTTTTACCAATGATGTCTTTAGCCCTTTTCAGCCCCATCTTCTCAGCGGTAGCAGTGTTAGCCATCACGAACTTGGAATCTTTGTCTTTAAAATAAATGTTCACAGGTATTGATTCTGTGAGCAGGTTTAACAAATGCTTTTCCTCAGCTAACAATAACTCAGCTTTTTTTCTTTTGGTAATGTCAATAACTGAGCCAGCCACGAGTGTAGGGATTCCTGATTCGTCTCGGTTACAAGCTCCCCGTATTCTGAACCATCGCAGGGTGTCGTTAGGGTGCTTGTATCGGCAGTCTGCTCCAAAGGTTTCTTCGCCACTAGCTAGTAAGAAGGAATCTAGTTTTTCTTTAAGATTGGCTTGGTCTTCAGTACTGTAAATGGTTTCTAGTTCTTTGAATAAATGCGGTGCTGAATCATGTGATTCGACTCCCATGAAGTCTAACAGAATCTGTGAGTAGTAAATTTTATCCTCTAACAGATCCCATTTCCAGATACCTTCATTGGATGCACGTAGTGCTAGTTCTAGGCTGTTTTTGTCTGGTTTATGCATGGAGGTAGTTAGACTATTTCTAAGTTGAGTAGGCAGACATCATCTTGGAACCGGGTATGGCCCATCCATTTAGTTGCTTTTCCGTAGAGATGATGGACACATGATGATATATGGTTAGCTTGAGCGTTTTCGAATTCTTGTTTAAGGTTTTCAATTCCCCATTCATCATCATCTTTATTGGAAGCTTCATAGATTCCGTCAGTATAGAGAAGGATGCTTTTTATTTCGTCGAGTGAGTAGATCGTTTCAGGATAATGTGCTCCCTCACAGATCCCCAGTGCTGAGCCTTTGCTGCTCTTGTCAATATTGGGTGGGTTTGTGTTTTCTTTAAATTGAATCAATGGGAAATCATGTCCAGCACTGGTGATGTTGATTGTGTTAGATTCGAAATCAATCAAGGTGTAGCAAGCCGATGCGAACAGTGTAATGCCGGCTTTATGTAAAATTGTTGTGAGCCCGTTATTGATTTCTTCTAAGTAGTGCGCGGGCTCTGAACCTAAGTGCTCAGCTTGCTCCATCAGTCCTCTTATGAGCGATACGATGATAGCGGAACGGACTCCGTGGCCCATGACATCGATAATAAGGAAGCCTACTTTTTCATCCGAGACTGTGATGACATCATAGAAGTCACCAGCGAGTTCAGAGGCGGGGGAGTAGAGTGTTTTGATGTTGATTCTATCTTGCCATTTTGAAATAGTGTCGCTCCAGTCAGGTGAGTTTTCTGGTAAAATGGCACGCTGTATCTCAGTAGCCAACATCAGCTCTTCTTGGTAAGTTTTGTTTTGCTGCTGGAGGTTTATCGCTAAATTTTCTAACTTTTTCTTGGCTTGGATCAAGTTCGTAACATCACATGATATACCGTATGTGCCTAGTAGTTTTCCAGAGCTATCATACCAGGGATGCTTCACTTTCTGGACATAAGTGTCTGGCTTATTTGGCCACCGTTCTCTCTGAATGGCATCGATCACGGGTTCTCCCGTTTTCATTATTTCTAGCTCTTCTTGTCTGCTAGATTGCCAGCTTTCTGGGGAAAAGAATGCTTTGCCAGATTTGCCCAGTACCTCAGTAGCTTCGGTTTTTCCTAGCCAGTCAACTTGACGCTGATTCACAAGTTTATAGCGGGATTCGGTGTCTTTGAAGTAAACTTGGAGCGGAATGTTATCAATAATCAAACGTAGCATGTTGCGCTCTTCTGCCACCATTTCTTCAGCAAATTTTCTTTTAGAAATATCGATCATTGAGCCGGCAACTCTCACCGCTCTATCAGGTTCTCGGATCACAATTCCCCGGATTCTGATCCATCTGGACTTTCCGTCTGGTCGGCGAATCTTACAGTCAATACCCAGATTCTCGGTATCAGCATCTAGTAGAGTCAGAGAAAGGATGTCTTGAAAATAAACAATGCTAGATTCATGGATGATCTCCTCGGGATGAGTCATCAAGTTAGGAGGTGTTAGTTTTTTATAGCCTAAGAAATCTAAAATGCGTTCAGAGTAAAATATTTCCCCGCTTACAATATCCCAGTCCCATATCCCTTCGTTAGATGCCTTGAGGGTTAATTCTAGAGTTTGCTGGTCAAAAACATCTGTCATTGTTAGTTACTATCATGCACGTAGCTTGATATGGCAATTCAAAACAACGCCTAATGTGAAAAACTATTCTTTTAGTCTAACTGATGTGCCACAGAAGATACAACGGAACCACTTAAAAAAAAGAGCATGGATAGCTGTAGGTAGCATGTAGCCGAATATCGGCCAATGATGTGCACTCTTATGCTTGAGGCATCTTTTTGGTGCGAACTGCCTTTGATTACAGATCGGGCAAGACGCATTCTGTGCACTGCTGAAGTAAATGATGATAGCCAAGACACCTAATAGCGGAGCCCAAACAGCCCACCAATATTGTTCCCGATCCACAAGGACTAATGAAGTGATCGCAAAGGAAAGCAGGATCAATATATTCACTGCAATGAATGCTAGACATCCAGATTTGAATCTGGCGACGTTCTTGTGAAGGACGCCTTTGATGTAAAATCTTGATTCTGGATTCACCCCAGCATTGGTTTCTTTTCTTGTTGTTTTTGTTAGATTGATTCCATCTGGGCGATCAACGGGAGCTACTGTGCTGCCTTCATTTTTAAACGTTTCCATTTTCAGAATACGTTTTTTATCTAGAATTTCGGAGTCTTTCCCCTTAAAAACGGCGTCACTAAATAAGCTAGATTTCTCTTTCTCCTTGTTCTCGCTTTCCTCGCTCAATGGCTGGTCAGCTACTACTTTATAGTTAACTGGAGCTGCTTCCTCATTTGAAAAATATGCGGTAGCCTGCTCTTTATCTAAGAAACGTACAGTCCCTTGTGGTATCTCCTGCAGATCAATGTGATGTTCTTTAATGAAGTTTTCCGAAACTGGAATAGCGAACGGTGTGTTAAGTATTTCCTTAGGCTCGATAAGAACATCGGAGTCGATTTCAACACCACCTTCATCTATCTCTTTCCCGAATTTCTTTTCCAGTGGCTTCAGCCACTGTAGCACTAGCGTCCGAGTAGGCTCAGTATCGATGATCTCCAGCACGTTGTTTGCCTTCACCAGTTCAGCAGTAATGTCTGATATCTTATGATCAAATATGGTTTTAGCATCCATATATCCTGCCGCCTCAAGTAGCTCGATGGCTTCTGGCTGCATGTCTTCAATATCGTGAATTGGCTTCATGGACATAGTGTTTATTCGGGGTCTTAGTCTAGTTTATAAAAGTGAGATAGAAGATGCTAGTGGGCGGCACTAGGCATCGGCAAGCATTAAAGTAGGTCAATACTTACTTAGCTTAGTGCTGAGCGCATTTCTTTGAGTTGAGTGAGCTTGTTTTCCCATTCTGCAAGGCGGTCTTTTTCCTTCTGCACAACCTCTGGCTTAGCATTAGCTACGAATTTTTCATTCCCTAGCTTCTTTCCAGCACGCTCTACTTCTAGCGAGACTTTCTCTATCTCTTTATCCAGACGCTTCTTCTCAGCATCCATATCCACTAGTCCGTCGAGCGGCATGTAGATTTCACCGATAGCAGTCACCGCCGCAGGCGTGCCTTGTGGCGCGTCGTAGTCGGCATCTAGTTCCATTCCTTTAGCTCCTACTAGCGTAATCAGCGTATCACACTGCCCCGCTATCCAGTCTGCACCACTGAGTGGTTTTACTACGAATTTTACATCCTTGCTGGCACCGAGATGATACTCAGCTTTAAGATTTCTAAGATTGCTAGCTGTCGAATAGACTGCTGCTGCTTGCTCAGAAAATTTCTGCACATCCGCAGCTGACATACTCGCTAAAACAGGAGTCCTATCAAGCACCGTGGTCATCAGAAACTGTTCATCAGAAATATATCCCATCTTCGCTGAAAGCTCCTCAGTGATATGTGGCATCAACGGGTGGAGGTGGGCGAGATAGCGAGCGAGAACGGTATCGATCACTGAGAGCGTGCGCGCCTTGGCTGCCTCATCGCCAGATTTGAAATCAAATTTAATAGCTTCCAAAAATTTATCACAATACTCGGTCCAGAAGAACTCGTAGAGATGACTGGTCACGTCATTGAAGCGATAGTTTTCGTATGCTTTATCTAGGTTCACAGCGAGCTGGTCGAGCTTAGCTAAAATATCGATATGATGAGGGTCAAGCTTCTCAAATGAATCTAGCTCAATCTTCTCAGAGCCGTTCATCTGCCTAAAGCGACAAGCATTGTAGAGCTTATTAGCGAAATTTCTACCCTCAGAAATAGTGTCTTCATTAAACTTGATGTCAGTTCCCGTAGGGGCGATGCGCATCAGTCCGAAACGAAGCCCATCCGCTCCAAACTTATCCATGAGATCGATCGGATCTGGTGAGTTGCCGAGTTGTTTAGACATCTTCCGTCCCTTTTCATCTCTCACAATCGAGGTGAAGAACACGTTCTTAAATGGCAGACCATCAGCAAATTTATAACCCGCCATGATCATGCGCGCCACCCAGAAGAAAATAATATCTGGGCCAGTCACGAGATCCGTCGTGGGGTAGAATTTAGCTCTGGTAGCATCATTCATCGTAGCAAATGGCCACAGCCACGAGCTGAACCATGTGTCCATCACATCTTCATCGCGCTCCCAGTTTTCTCCATCGGCAGGTGGCTCAGTGCCTACGTAGATGTCGCCTGCGGTGAGGTCTGTAGCATCGAGAGATTCTGCTTCTTTGAGCTCAAATACTTTGTCTTTTTTATACCAAACCGGGATCTGATGTCCCCACCACAGCTGCCGACTGATGCACCAATCTTGGAGATTTCCCATCCAGTTAGCATGCGTCTTCACCCAGCGTTCTGGGCGGTAAGTGATGTCTCCATTGAGAACGGCATCAGTCGTTTCCTGAGTAGATGGATACTTGAGGAACCACTGCATAGAAATACGTGGCTCTACAGGTACGTCTGCACGCTCAGAGTAGCCTACGCTATTCTCGTGCTGCTCTATCTTGATGAGTAGGCCTTTTTCTTCTAGCATTTCCGCTGCTTTGCGTCTGGCTTGGAAACGGTCTAGCCCATCTAGCTCAGGGACAGCAGGGCAGTTTACTGTGCCATTAGGATGTAGGACATCGATGATTTCTAAATCATGGCGTTCGCCAATCTCAAAGTCCGCCTTATCATGCGCAGGAGTGATTTTAAGCGCTCCTGTTCCGAACTCTATATCCACATGCTCATCCGCTATCACAGGTATCTCAGCCTCAGGAAATGGTCGCCTGACCTTGCGTCCCACATATTTCGCGAAGCGCTCATCCTTAGGATTCACCGCCACCGCGATGTCTCCCATCAGCGTCTCCGGACGAGTGGTAGAAATTTCTAAAAACTCACCAGGAGCATCCACAAACTCATACTTCATGAAGAAGAGTTTAGAGTTCTGTGGCTTAGCGATGACCTCTTCATCAGACAGAGCAGTGAGCGACACTGGGCACCAGTTCACCATCCGTTTACCGCGATAAATCATACCTTCCTTGAAGAGATCTACAAACACCTTAGCCACCCACTCTGAGTAGCCCTCATCCATCGTGAAACGCTCCCGTTCCCAGTCACATGAGCAGCCTAGACGTTTCAGTTGCTTGATGATGATGCCGCCGTGCTCATCCTTCCAGTCATAGACGCGCTTGAGAAATTCCTCACGCCCCAGCTCTCTACGAGTCGTTCCCTCATCCTCACGGATCTTCTTTTCAACCTTAGTCTGAGTAGCGATCCCCGCATGATCCGTCCCCGGCAGCCACAGCACTTCTTTACCTTGCTGGCGCGCACGGCGAGCGAGAATGTCCTGGATAGAATTATTCAGAACATGCCCAATGTGCAAGATCCCAGTGACATTGGGTGGCGGTATCACGATGGAATATCCTTCCTTAGAAGAATTCTCATCCGCGTGGAAACAACCATTCGTTGTCCATTTCTCATACCACTGCTTCTCAACAGCCTCTGGTTTGTATGCTTTGGGTAGCTCTGACATAGTGCGGAGGAAATGCCAGAAAGGGGAGGGTTTGTAAAGTGCCTAGTGAATGGATCTATGGTGAGTGCATAATTAAAATTCGACAGTTATTTTTATCACTGATAAAAGGATGTTAAAGATGAAACGTGAAGAACTAGAACATTTACTAAGAGCAGTAGGGGAAGTCACTGGAGCAAAGGAAGTCTTTGTTTTTGGTTCATAAGCGATTTTAGCGTATTCACTAAAATTTAATGATGTAATCCATCGATCCATGGAAGCTGATTTAGCCATTCCAGGTGATAAAGGAGACCTCAGCAATGAGATAGAAGGTCCATTAGGTGAGGGTTCTCAATTTGCAATGACATTTGGCTATTACGCGGAAGGAGTAGTAGAAGGTGTCTCATGCTTGCCGCCAGATTGGAAATTGCGAGCAAGAAGAATATACAGTGAAGAGACTAATGGGGTTACAGGTGTGTGTCCAGATGTTAATGATTTGTGTGCTTCAAAGGCGGTAGCAGGCAGAGAAAAAGATTGGAAATTTATTAAGATCTTATCTCAGGTGACTCAACTGGATATATCAGAATTAGTTAAACGTATTTGGCAAATTGACAATGTAGCAAACTCTGATAAACATAGAACAGAAAAACTCCTTTATACTAAACTGGAAATCAAAGAAAAGTGACTTATAATAGAATGGAAAAAACACAGCTCAAGCAGAGGCGGACTCGTCTCATGCTAGAGCATATTTTGTCTCGATTAGATGGGAATGAGGAGCGTGTTATCTCTTGGTTAAATGAGTTTGTTTCTGATCATCGGCCAGGTTTAAGAGAGTGGCAAGTAATGACTGACTGGAAAGGTAAACTTAAGTGGATGCTGAAATCAATCAATAGTCACTGGGATGAAGTGGAATGGCTTATGAGTAATCATCCGTTCTCTTGCATTATAGATCAAGATTTTAGGACTGAAGTGTTGGAGACTACTCAGCAGAGCTAATAGTCTGATAATTCAAGGTGTTTTCTAGGCTCCTGAGATCAATGATCACATTTAAGCTTAGTTGAATCCACTAATTCCAATTACAAAAAACACCAGCCCTAATAAAATAAAAAAGAGCTGGTGTGGATGAGAGGGATACTTGAACTAATTAATTTGAATTTATTTTGCTTTGGCTTCTTGAGCTTTTGTAGTTTTGAAGCCTGTTGCGTTGATTGCTTCCATGACTTTTTCTTTGGATGTCTTCTTAGTATCGAGTGTGATGCTAGCGTGGCCTGACCTGTGACATACTGAGCAATTGCTAACTCCATCGAGAGCTTTCACAGCAGTAGCCACTTTCTTAGAGCATTTGCCGCATGTCATTCCTGAAACTGGAACTTCTAGTTTCTCACCAGCTACCTTGAAACCAGTCGCAACAATAGCCGCCTGAACTGCTGCATTGTTAGACTTCTTCTCATCGATGTTTACTGCTACTGTGCCTGACTTATGACACACCTTTTTGACGGTGACGCCATCTATTCCTTCGAGCGCTTTTGTGATTTTTCCAGAGCACATCTTGCAAGTCATCCCTGTGACCGCGAACTTAGTCTGAGCTGCCTCATCCTTGGAGTCACACTTGCTACAGTCGCTCTTACATTTTTCTTTGTCGCATTTTCCGTCGTCGCACTTTGTACAGCTAGCCTTACATGTCTTATCCTTTGCGCAACACTCCGCAGAAGCAGTAGTAGCAGAAACAGCGAGAACGATAGACGATGTGATTGTGTATAGTAATTTCATTTTTTTGTAGTTTAGTAGTTATTTATTGGTTGTCTCTATAGGAGCATTCGCTCTGAAATTTATTCCGAAAAAAGACATTTTTATGAAAGTGCCAGATAAAATAAAATTGAATCCAGAGAGCTAAATGCTTAGTGTTCTCATATTCAAATTGTTATGCATTTTGCCTCTGTTATATTGGGGACTCCTATCAATGGCTGTTGCTCACTAGGTTAAGATGTTTAAATTTCATTAAATTCACAGCTTCAAACTAAAAAGAATATAACCAGTCAGAAACCCTCATTATGAAAATCACGATAGCGAGTAGAGATAAGGAAATTTATGATGTCTTTGAATGGAGATTCAGAGATATGGAGGAGGTGGAATGTTACTTTGGAAAGTTTGAAGACTTGAATGCGTATCAGTGTCTGATCACTGCTGGTAACAGTTTTGGATTAATGGATGCAGGCATGGATCTTGCTGTAGTAAAGTTTTTTGGTACTCAGTTAATGGAAGATATTCAAGAGAAAATTCTTCGTGAGTATCTAGGAGAGCAGTTGGTAGGAACCGCATTTATTGCTGAGACTCATAACATCATGCATCCCTATGTAGTCCACGCGCCCACGATGAGAGCACCTATGAATATCAATCTAACAGATAATATTTATAATGCGATGTGGGCGAGTCTCATTGCTGTGCACCAACATAATCTTACCAATCAGCGCAAGATCGAGCACCTAGTAACCACGAGTCTCGGCACAGGTACCGGAGGCGTGCAGGCACTAGAGTCTAGTTTACAAATGAAGCTAGCAATCCAGAATTTTCTAACCCCAGCAGAATACATCAATCCCAGCATGGCCCAGCACAGACATGAAACAGTCCACTACGGAGGTAACTGGGGCACCAACAATCCAAGACAAGATTTCCAACTCTAAAAATCTAATCTTTCGATCACGCCTTAACATTTAGCTTGCTATCATTCGGTATGGAGTCATTTCCACCAAAATGAAACACGAACCATAAGCTCCATAAGTCCTATACCAACAACCCAGCCCACAACCCAAGCTTCCGTTTCATCGTGTAGGTTCCGTGTAATTCCGTGTCTTCCGTGGTCAAAAAAAATCCATCAACCCTAGCCACAACCCAAGCCATCATCGTCCATCATTCGTGAAAATTCGTGCAGATTCGTGGTAAAAAACAGTAAAGAAATAGACTCTAAATCAAAATATCACCCTCAAACACCAAGTCCGCAGGGCCACATAGAGTCACGTTTTTAAAGCTGTTCTCACCAGTTCTCTCGAAGCCTATTTCCAGCGTATCACCACCTGCGACATCTACTTTCACTGGTGAGGGAGCATCTGTTAGGAGATTATGGATGATGGCAGCGGCGCACATGCCTGTCCCACACGCCAATGTCTCACCCTCCACTCCGCGCTCATAAGTGCGGATCGCGATGTGATCGTTGGCGAGGACTTTTGCGAAATTTGCGTTGGTTCCATTGGGTGAAAATCTCTCATGGTAACGGACAGCTGCACCGTTTTTAAGAACATCTAAATTCTCAAGATCATCCACAAAGGAAACCGTGTGCGGCACGCCAGTGTTGATGATATGCACGTCTGCTCCTAGGCTTTCGATCTGGCAGTTCGCATTCATTTCTAGGTCAAATGGATCTGACATAGCAATGCGAACATTGTCTCCCAGAATCTCAGCTGTTAGAGTCCCCGCGATGGTTTCAAAGCTAACAGATTCCTTTGGCTCTTCATCTAAGTTAGCCGTGAATTTACCAAAACAGCGCGCGCCATTTCCGCACATCTCAGCCTCGCCACCATCAGCATTGTAGTAGCGGAATTTATAATCCGCACCGTCCTCCGCAGGCTCTACAGCTAGCAGTCCATCAGCACCCACTCCGCGGTGTCGATCACAGAGAGCTTCTATGTCTGCCTTGTCAAGCTGGATGCTGAGGTCGCGATTATCGATGACAACGAAGTCGTTGCCAGCACCGTTCATTTTGTAGAAATGGAGTAACATGGTGGTGAAATAAAATAGTTAGAGGTAAGTTTTTTAACGATACTTGCATCTAGTGCTTTGTCAATACAAGCTATCTACTGCTGGTCTTCGTTTGCCTGTTTATCTTCATCCAGAAATCTCTCGCTAATCCCCACGTAGCTCTGTGCTCTGCGGTCACGGAAAAATGGCCAGAGACAGCGCTGAGAATCGATCTCTGGGAAGTCCACATCTGCGTAAACAATGCTCTCTTCTTCCTCCATTCCCTCCGCGATGATTTTTCCAAATGGGTTCGCCACAAACGAGCTGCCCCAGAACTCAGTATTGCCTTCTTTGCCGCAGCGATTGATCGCCGCTAAGTAGCAGCCATTTGCTATTGCGTGACTCTGCTGGACGGTCTGCCAGGCTTCAAATTGGGTGCTGAGCTTCTCCTGATCCTCATCATCTAGCCAGCCTATGGAGGTAGGATAAATGAGAATGTCCGCTCCTTTCAAAGCATTGATTCTGGCTGCCTCAGGATACCATTGATCCCAGGAAATAAGCACACCGAGCTTGCCGTATTTGGTGTCGAACACCCGGTAGCCATCGTCGCCTGGAGTGAAGTAGAATTTCTCCCATAGCCCAGGAGCCTGCGGGATGTGCATCTTGCGGTATTTTCCCATGTAGCTGCCATCTGCATCGATGACGAAGGCAGTGTTATGGTAAATTCCCTTGGCACGTTTCTCAAAGCTACTCGCCACGATGACGACATTTAGCTCCGCCGCGAGTGATGAAAGTTCATCCGTCAAAGCCCCTGGTATTTCCACTGCCAGATCAAATGCGGAGGCGTCCTGTTTATTGCAAAAGTAGTGCGTATTAAAAAGCTCCTGCGTGCAGACTATCTGCGCACCAGCATCTACCGCCCGCTCGATAGCACGCATGGTATTCTTAATATTCTGTGCAGGGTCATCAGAGGACTCTAGCTGAAGTAGTGCGATCCTTGGCATGTCATGAGTAAGATACTACTCATCTTAATATGCAAGCGATTTTGCTAGAGTTTTAGTGGAGAATGGGGAGTGAATTAGCTGATTTTTCATTTGTGCTTTGGGGCGGTTTAGATAGCGTCTTTTTTATGTCAATCGATGTAAAACTACTAGGCGAGATATGTAAGGCTCCAGGAGCACCGGGATTTGAAATAAAAATCAGAGAGCTTGTGCTCAAGGAACTCAAAGGACTCTGCGATGAAGTGCGTGTTGACCAGATGGGAAATGTGATCGCGCTCAAGAAAGGGAAGAGTAATAAAAAGAAATCTATGGCAGCCGCGCACATGGACGAAATCGGATTTATCGTCTCACACATCGATGATAAAGGCTTCGTGAGATTTAACCCGCTCGGAGGATTTGATCCCAAGACGCTCACCGCTCAGCGCGTGATTATTCATGGAAAAAAAGACGTGGTCGGAGTCATGGGCTGCAAGCCTATCCACATCATGACACCTGAGGAGCGTGGTAAAAAAATAGAACTTGGAGACTTCTACATCGATACAGGACTCACGAAAAAGCAGCTCGAAAAAATCATCGAAGTCGGCAGCCCCATCACCCGCGAGCGAGAACTCATAGAGCTAGGTGACTGCGTCAATGTGAAGTCGCTCGATAACCGCGTATCAGTTTTCATCCTTATCGAGGCACTCAGAGCGATCAAGAAAAGCCGCAAGAAGCCAGCGTATGATTTCTACGCAGCGTTCACCGTGCAGGAAGAAGTCGGTATCCGTGGCGCAAATGTCTCAGCACTAGAAGTGCAGCCAGACTTTGGTTTCGGTCTAGACACCACACTCGCCTGTGATGTGCCAGGAGTAGCAGCGCAGAACAGAATCACCGAGCTAGGTGAAGGTGCAGCCATTAAGATCATGGATAGCTCTACGATCTGTGATTACCGCATGGTGAAATTTATGAAAAAGACAGCGGATGCCAAAAAGATAAAATGGCAGCCAGAAGTGCTCCCAGCAGGCGGCACAGACACCGCAGGGCTCCAGCGCATGGTTCCAGGTGGCTCCATCGCGGGCGCTATTTCCATCCCTACGCGCTACATTCACCAGTCCATAGAAATGGCACACACAAAAGACATAGAAAACTGCATCAAGCTCCTAGCTGCCTGTGTCTGCGAAGTAGATAAGGGCGACTGGAAACTCTAAAAAGTTAGTTGAAGAGTGGGGAAGCTAGGTAAGATAGCAATCGTAGGTTCAGGTGCCATTGGCATCTACTACGGTGCGCGCCTAGCAGCTGCTGGTGAAGACGTGACCTTTCTTCTCAGGAGTGATTTCGATCACGTGCGCGAGCATGGTCTGCGCATAGATAGTGTGGATGGTGACTACTTGTTAGAAAATGTTAGATGCGAAAAACTTACCTCTGATATAGGCGAAGTTGACCTCGTGATCATCGCGTGGAAGACTACGGCTAATCATCATGCAAAAGAAATAGTCACGCCCCTGATAGGTGAGAATACCAGACTCCTCGTCCTGCAAAACGGTCTTGGAAACTGTGAATACTATGCAGATTTATTCGGAGCAGAGCGGATTCTAGGTGGACTATGTTTTGTCTGTATCAATCGCATCGCACCAGGACACGTGCAACACACAGCCTCCGGTCTCGTGCGAGTGGGTTCGTATGCTGGTGCTAGCTGCCCAGAAAATTTTACCGAAACCTGCATCAAGTCTGGCTTCCCGTGCGAGTGGGTGGACTCACTAGAAAAAGCTCAGTGGATGAAGCTCGTCTGGAACATCCCATTCAATGGACTAGCCATCGCTGAAGGGGGAGTGGACACGCAGAAATTGTTAGGTGAGCTAAATTTAGAACATGAAATCCGAGCACTGATGTCTGAGGTGATTCTCAGTGCGGCTGCCTTCGGGCATACGATCGAGCCATCATTTATCGATCATCAGATAAACATTACCCATAAAATGGGAGACTACAAGCCATCCAGCATGATCGATTTCATCTCGGGGATGCCAGTAGAAGTAGATGCCATCTGGGGCGAACCTCTCAGGCGCGCGCAGGTGAAAAATGTCTCTGTTCCAAAATTAGAATCACTCTATCATCGGATAAAAGCAAAGACCCTAGCTTAAGCTTTTGAGGTGTAAGATTACTATATCTATCACTTGATCGTTCTAATGTATGCAGAAATATCAATCAAGGTTTTCTCTGGGAAATCACCGAAGCTTGCTGGCATGAATGAACGTCCGTTGATACTGCCATGTTTATGGATGTTGTCTTTAGCGATGAATGATTTATTGCCTCCCGGCTGACCGATAGTGATTCCATTGCTATCATTTTTGACGAGATAACCTTCGGTGATAGAGCCATTTTTAGCGGCTACGTAGTAGAGACCGTAGGCTCCCTCTACTGCATCATCAGGGCTAATGATCGCTGTGAGAAGATGCTCTACCTCGCGTTTTCTGCCACCATCTAGCGGAGGTGCGAACTCATTTCCTTCGCCACCTACAGCATGACAGGCGAGACATGAGCCAAAGACAGCTTTGCCTACCACAGGATCGCCTTTGATTTTTCTTGAGGCTGCGAGAATTTTTTCTATTTTCTCATGTCGCGCTTTTTTAGCAACTTGTTCAATGGCATTCGCCGCTGCGTAGATGGTCTTAGCACGCCAGTCATTTTTGTCGTGACTGAGTGTCAGGGTGGCAGCGTTGAGATCCCAGTCGTTCGTGTCGAGGTAGGAAATGTGCCAGAGAGCTTTGATCAGATTGCTTCCTTGTGGGGTGTATGCGAGTCGCTTGACGAGTTGTTTTTTCT
The DNA here is from genome assembly GCA_937128235.1 of uncultured Verrucomicrobiales bacterium. Taxonomy (GTDB): domain Bacteria; phylum Verrucomicrobiota; class Verrucomicrobiia; order Verrucomicrobiales; family Akkermansiaceae; genus Rubritalea. The sequence continues at coordinate 31,206 of CAKZMG010000072.1, read as the reverse complement.
GGCTGCTATCGAGAAATGGGAGCCACTTCTTGGCATCTGATGTAGCCATTTTTTCATTTTTAATCACGAGACTAGCAAGTGCTGAGAGGCGTAGATCAAAGCTGAGTTCATCATTGTAGAGGAGCCCTCTATAGAATGTTGGGTTGATGCTTGTGTCGTGACCTAGAGCATTAAATAATGCGCGTTTTTCGCTGCTGTCAGAGGCATTCCTAAAGAGCTTGAGAAGTGTCTCAGTGTGATGTGGTGATCTAAGTGCATTGATGATGTCTAGTGATTTGCGGACTTCGTTTTTATCAGATGATTTCAGACCAGTGGCTATTTTTTCTATGAAAAACTTAGAGACTAATGGTCCGTTGATCGTGCTGGAGTTAGCGATGGATAGATCTAACATTTCTTGCGAACGTGACTTAAAGGTAGGAGCCACTGCTTTTTGGACGAGTGGGTTGTCTAACATTTTAGTGACCGCGCTAAAGGTGTCTTTATCGATGTCGCCAGAGGAGGCTTTTTCCCAGATGTTGACGAAGACCTTGGTGCGATCTGCTGCTGGGAGCGCCTGGATAGCCCAGAGAATGTTTTCCGCTGGTTGCTTGATTCCTGCTGGTGTGGCTAGGTAAGCCTTAAGTTCTGTTTGGTAGGTTTCTAGTGCTTTGCGCGCTAGGAATCTCTCGAAGTTACGCTCGTAGTTGCCACCAAATGAGTTGTCTGCTGCTGCTGATTGACACGCTTCCACAAGTAGTGCGATGGTGTCATTATTGGCAGTTTTGATTTCTTCTAGCGTGCGTAAAACTTGTGAACGCACCATCACATTGCTATCGTGGAGGTAAGGTTTTACCAGCTCAGCTACTTGAGCAGCGGAGAGTTCATAACTTGCAAGTGAGCGGATGGCTTCTCTGCGTATGTCGCCATCTTTATCAGCGATCATGGTGATGATGAACGATTGATCGTAAGCCTTGAGGGCTTCTATTGACCAGAGGGCTAGGATGCGCTCGTCTTTTTTCGTAGCTGGATCGAGCGCTATTTTTCTGAGCTGAGGAGTGAGTTCCTTTGCCTGGCGTTCTTCTATCTGATGCCAAGCCGCACGTTTTTCCCAGATGGTTTTGCCTTGGAGGTGCTTGATGAGGTCTGCATTGCTTGCCTTTGCTACATTAGGAATGCTGAGTGGCTTCTGTGATTTATGTCTGATCCTCCAGATTCTACCATGTGATTTATCGCGGTCTGGGTGGTCTGTTCTGAGCTCATTGTGTCCGACTATTTTATTATACCAGTCAGCGACATAGAGGCATCCATCGGGACCAAATTCTATATTCACTGGGCGGAACCAATCATCCTTAGAGGTAAGGAAATCTTTGAGGTGCTCGGCATGAATCGTTCCATCTGGCTTTCTCTCTATTCTCACAAGGTTCAGTGAATGGGTGATAGGGTTGGCTAGGATGGCTACGTTTTTCCACTCTGCTGGAGGGAATCCGTGTTCTCCGTCTTCAGAAAATGCGAGACCTGAGATGCCTGTGCCACCTACTCTAAATTTATGCACAGTTTTGATCAGTGGCTGGTAGGAGCGGATCGACTGACCGCCGATTCCATCAATGCCTGTCTGGTCTTCCATCGGGAGGACAGATAGGCCGTGATCATTCGCTGATGTAGCATACCACTGACCATTAGATAAGACTTGGTAGCCCCAGACATTGTCTCTGGCTGTGTTTAGTATCTCAAATTCTTTTCCGTCTGTAGATAGGCGTAAATTTTTTGCATAAGTGACTTCTAGCTTATTACCAGATTTCACCACGTTTACCTTACCAGAGTTCAGCGCTCCCTGAGAGAAATTTATCCAACCACCCGGACCTCTAACAATCGAGTGAGACATGGTGTGAGTGTCGAAAAATCCGAAGCCTGAGAGCAGGGTTTCTACTTTGTCTTGCTTGCCATCGTTATTCTCATCGCTCATGAAGAAGAACTCTGATCCGTGCGCTACGTAGCAGCCGTTTTTATAAGGCATGATGCTCTGTGGGATGGTTAGTCCGTCTGCCCATACTTTAACTTTGAGTTGACCTTCCGTTTTTTTTGTCGGGTCTTCTAGGATGAGAATTTTATCCGTGCCTCGCTTTTCGAGCTTATAGAGTTTCTGGATTTCATAGACCTTGGGGTATCTCTCACCGAGTTTCGGGTCTTGCATCATTTGCAGAGTTTGGCTCCATGACTGACCAGATACTGGATCGAGCGGATACATGCCTGCTGTCTGGGTCCAGAGTCTGCCTGCATCATCAAATGTGAGATCGATCGGGTTAATGATGCCATTTTTCTCAGACGCGACTAGCTCGATGACGTAGCCTTCTGGGACGGTGAAGCCAGCCATTTCTTCCTCAGGAGATAATGGGTCTTTACGGTCAGATAAGAATTTCTTCGCATTTAGTGGAATCGAAGTAAATGCGAGAAGGGAGATGATATAAATTGATTGTTTCATGCGATGATTGAGAAGCTTAAGTGAAGGTTCTTAATGAGCTGGAACGAACTGGATGTTGTGGAAGTCTAGCACCCAGTCTGCTTTTAGTTTGCTACATTTCAGGGTGAGTTTGTCTCCAGGTTTGAGGCTCATTTTACCGATGTTATGAGCATCGACTGTCCATTTACTGTGCTTGCTCGTTGTTTGGAATTTTATGGTTTGTTTGCCATTTGAGAAGCTCATGTCAGATCCTTGTCGTTTGATTTCGCAGGCGTAATTTAGGATGACGTTGTAGTTGCCTGCCTTAATGTGATTTGGGACTGTCCACTCAAGATAGTCACCGATCTTGTTCCAAGCGACGATGAAGCTGCCAGCTTGTAATCTGAGACCTTTTCCATGAATAACAGCCTCAGTAGCTTCTAATCTAGGAGTGAGAACCATCGGAGTAGCAGGGAGTTCTTTGATGAAGATGTCCTTGTATTCCATCTTAGCTATTCCGCCGCTATGCAACTGGAGAGCGATGACTCCAGAGGTCTCGATGTTTTTGTTAGGCTCTTCGTAATCCGCAGTGAGGTGTCCATTGATGTAGAGTTTGTGATTACTTCCTTTGCAGACGATTTTGTAATCATTCCAGCCATCTTCTTTAAAATTTTTAAAGAGCTTGCTGGTGTCACCCTTAGCAAGTTTCCCTCTGCGGTGCTCGTCATAGATGTCTCCCCAATAGCCTTTGCCGATGTCTGCCTGATAGCCGATGATTTTGTGAACTCCCGGCTTACCAGTCTTTTGCATCAGAGAGCGGTATTGCAGTCCGCTATTGATTAGCCCCGTGACATGGTCTCCGCTGAGGCGGAATTTACAGGTGAACTCGAAGTTCTGGTAATTCTTCTCGGTGGCTAAGTAGGTGTTTGTTGGCATTTTCTTGTCACCACTGCTTGCGGTGATGACGCCATCTATGACTGACCAATACTTAGCATTCGCAGTGTTGACAGGTTGCCAGCCGTTGAGCGTTTTTCCATCAAAGAGAGAAACAGCTTCCTGAGCAAGGAGCAGGGGGCTGGTTAGAAATGTTAGGGCGAGAAGTATTTTCATAAAAAGGTTTAATCAGGGAAAACAATCGCACGGTTATTGTGGATGATGGTGCGGTCATTGACGTGGTAGCGGATGCCTCTGGCGATGGCGTCTCGCTCACTATCGCGTCCTAAGCGCATGAGATCTTGAGCAGTGTGGAAGTGCTGTACGCGCTTGACTTCTTGCTCAATGATCGGACCCGCATCCAGATCTGCGGTGACGTAGTGGCAAGTGGCACCAATGAATTTCACCCCGCGTTCGTAGGCTTGGCGGTAGGGATTAGCACCTATAAATGCTGGTAGAAATGAGTGATGAATGTTGATAATTTTGCCGCTGAATTCCTGACAAAACCAATCTGGCAAAATCTGCATGAAGCGGGCTAGAACGGTGAGCTCTACTTTTTGTTCGATGAGAAGTTCGCGGATTTTCTTGAAGCCGGCTTCCTTTTTATCGCCATCCATCTCGATGTGATGAAAAGGGATGCCCGCTTTTTCTGCGATGGATTGACAGACATCGCGGTTGCCAATGATGGAGGTTATTTCAATCGGCATTTCGCCCAGTTTGGTGCGCCAGAGGATCTCATTGAGGCAATGATCAGTCTTAGTGACAAGCACAGCGGTGCGCATTTTATAGGGCTGCGCGCGGAAATGCCAGGTTCCGTTCAGTGACTTTCCGAGGGTGTTGAAGCCATCAGTAAAGTCCTGTACATCCACGCTGAGATTCGTGGTGTCTATTTCTACGCGCGCGAAAAATTTATCGTTCGCGGCATCGGTAAACTGAGAAAACTCTACGAGGTTTCCCGCGTAGTCCGCCACGTAAGATGCTATTTTAGCAACGATGCCGTGCTGATCTGGACAGTTGATTTTGAGTATGAGACCTTGCATGGAAATTTTCTATCAGTTTCTAAATGCTACGCGATTACTTTTTTGCGTTTCGGATCAAATGCGCTGGCGAACTGTGCGGTTGCTTTCAGCGGAACGGAGTGATTGACGATGGCGAAATCTCCCTCTTTGAGATGCGATAGCTTGATCGGCTCATCTGCAGATACATAGCCGAGTGCCACACTTCTGCCCAGAGTAGGACTATAGGCAGCACTCGTGGTGTAGCCTACTTCCTTGCCGTTCCATAGGATCGGCTCGCTGCCCCAGAGCACGGCATCCGTGTCTTCCAGAATGAGTGTCACTAGACGTTTTGTTAGACCGCCTTGATTCTTTTGTGTGAGCAACGCTTCTTTACCGATGAAGTCTGTGTCCCAGTCGATGGCAAAACCAAGTCCTGCTTCGAGCGGTGTTTCCTCTGGTGAGAGTTCGTGACCGAGCGCGCGGTATCCTTTCTCTATGCGCATGGCGGAAATCGCGTTATTTCCAGCTGGTCGCAGTGTGGGATCAGACGTCATCAGCGCATCCCAGAGCTGACATGCTTGCTCTGCGGCTACGTGAAGTTCCCAGCCAAGTTCGCCTACGTAGGTGAGGCGGATGGCGCGGACTGGAATACCTGAAATTTCTAACAGTTTTGATTCGCCAAAAGCAAAGGCATCATTTCCCAGATCCGTAGAGGTAAGTTTTTGGAGAAGCGCGCGCGAGTTTGGTCCCATCACTGACATGACTGAGCGGTCTTCCGTGATGTCTGTTAAGGTGGCGTCACTACCCTCGGGAGTGTGGTGCATGATCCAGTCAAAGTCGCTCATCTGCTGACCAGTAGCGGTGATGATGTAAAATTCATTTTCAGCCTCTCTCACAACCGTGAGATCGCTCTGGAATGCTCCCTTCTCAGTGAAGACGCCAGTATAAACTGTCTTGCCGATTTCGACATCGATATTTCCTCCGCAAACGCGTTGTAGAACCGACAACGCATCGCTGCCTTTACAGAGATATTTCGCGAAGGTAGATTGATCTAACAGTGCGACATTTTCACGACAGGCCTTGACTTCTTCTGCGGTCCATTTCTGCCAATTCTGTCTCAGGAATGAATACTCAATCTCGGCTTTCTCGCCTTTTGGTGCATAGAAGAATGCGCGTTCCCAGCCAGCGGTCTCACCAAAGAAAGCATTATGCTCTTGGTGTTTTTCTTTGAGTGCTGAAGACCTTATGCCTCTAGCAGTTTCCATCTGTCTGCCTGGCCAAGCCATTTGGTAGTGGAGACCTAGGACTTCGCTGACGCGTTCTTGGAGATATTTTCTGCCATTCTGGAATGGCATGAATCGCTTGATGTCCACGCTACAGAGATCGAGTGTCATGCCGCCGTTTTCGATCCACTCTACTGCAAATTTAGCCGCACCTGGTGAACATGCAATTCCCGCTGAGTTCCAGCCACCGAGCACAAATAAACCTTCGGTCATGAAGGGGTGTCCCATGATAAAATTGTTATCCGGTGTGAATGCTTCTGGACCATTGACAAACTTCACTACGTCATCGCGAGTGATGCCTTTGAGTCGGTGCATGTGATCGGCAAATGGCTCTGCGAAATCTGGCCAGTCCGGATCTAACAGATCGTGCGCAAATTGATGCGGCACCTCATCGCCTATCTGCCATGGTTTAGAACGTTTTTTAAAGGCGCCAAGTTTGAGTCCTCCATCATCCAGTGCACGGAAATACAATCCTGCGTTTGGGTCACGAGCACATGGACTATCGCGCGTTACTCCCTCGATTGGCTTAGTGATTACATAGTGATGCTCACATGGGTAAACTGGAATATCTATCCCTGCTTCGAGCCCGAGCTGGCGCATCCACATGTTGCCAGCCATCACGACCCAGTCAGCGGAAATTTCTCCTTTATCTGTGGCTACACCGCTGATGCGTTTCATACCGCGCCCGTCTTCGGAGTAGATGAGTTTTTGTGCTCTGACGTTTTCTATAATGGTAGCTCCACGATGCATCGCACCTATGGCAAATGAGGTTGTGGCTTCACCTGGAAGCACTCTGCCGTCTCTAGGTAAATAGATGCCGCCTTTTAGGTCTGATGTGTTCAGCATCGGGTAATGTTGCGCACATTCCTCGCCACTAATGAGGGTGGCTTCTACTCCGAACACCTGTGCCATGGCTGCATTGCGCTGGAGTTGACGTAGGCGTTCATCGCATGATGCGAGCTGAAGTCCACCGCACTGTAACCAGCCTGGATCATGACCAGTATCGTCTAACAGGCTTGCGAAAATTTCAGTTGATGCCTTATTCACCTTTGTCTGAGCCGAGCTAGCGCGGAGTTGCCCTACCTGTCCAGCCGAGTGCCAAGTCGTTCCTGAGGCGATGCTAGATTGTTCTAACAGAACGATGTCTTTCCAGCCAGCAAGAGCGAGTTGATACGCCATACTAGTGCCGGCTATTCCGCCACCCACCACGACAATTCTGGCTTGTTTCGGCAGGTCTTGTTGAGGAAATTGATGCTCTGCTTTGACTGGAGTGTTGTTATGTAGTGTTTGGACAGACATTGGTTATTGAAATTCTTTTCTAGCGATCATTTTTGGTTTAAAGTAAACCAGAACTAGCACGGTCATCAGTGGCACTACGATCATCACGCAGTAGCTCGCGATGCTGAGGATTTGCAACCACTGGATCTCTATATTATAGATTTTTGAGATGATGTCTTTCGCTAAATAGAGCGCGACCGTTGAAAAATAGCCATAGGAATCAGCAATGGCAATGAGGAAGCTAGCTGTGGCGACGGTTTTGATAGATGCTAACATGCGATCCATGAGGATACTCTGATAGAGAACAAAGGAAACGTAAAGACCGAATCCATTTAAAACATAGAAGGTAACTGGACTTAGCATACCTTTTTGTAACATGAACGTGGATGCACCGAGGATGAAAGCACCAATAGCGACCAGAGCTAGGCTGAGTTTTACTGCGGTGGAATTTTTCTTAACCTTCCAGAAAAGACAGAGGATAATAATGACTCCTACTCCGACCCAGCTTTCTATGCCAGCGAAGTTTACGTCTTCAGTTTTATAGCCCATCTCTATCATGATATCGATCATGAATGTATCACGGACGTCGCGGTAGGTCATGAGGAAGAGGTAACCAATGACGAGAAAAACAACACCCCAGAAATATTTGCGAATGAAGTTTTTGCGGTCATCCCTAGTCATGGCGTGCCTCTTGCTCCGGACTTCTATGTCTTCTGCTGAGGGAGCAGGGACCTGATACATCATGAATAGAGCAATCAGTAATACTGGGATGAAGATGGCACCTGTGGTGGCTGGCATCCAAAATTCAGAAACGCCTAAATCAGTCATAGTCCATTTTCCCACAGACTTCACGATGCCTGAGGAAAAGATGACGCTCACGCTCATGGCTAGTCCTAGGAACTCAGAGATCTTACGCCCCTCAATGATTCCGAAGAGGAGTGACCAGACCATGCCCAGTGGGAGACCGTTTAGGAAGAGGAAGAAAATGTTATACGGAGCAGGGGTGAGAGCAAAGCCGATGAGCATAAGCTCTGCAAATAAGATAAGCCCTAATACGAGCGGGACGCGGCGACCCATGCTGGCTTCTGAGGCTACTTTTATGCCTATAAATTTAGAACCCATGTAACCCATGAGCTGGGCGATGACGGCGATGGGTTTGTAGCCAAAGGCGACTCCAAATGCCGTAAAGGCGGTCAGCCCTTCATAGCTGGTTGCGGTGAAAGGCTTGCGGAAGGCATACATGCTGGCATAGGAAGCAAAGGCAGCGATCATCGTGTATACGACGAGAACGGCTGTGGGTTTTGTCTCTAGAGCCTTCCGGATTTTACTCATAAATGTGGGTTTATTTGTGTGGTGTTAGTTTTTGAGTTTAGAGACTAAGCCCAATACATAGACTTTTCTACCGCTATGATCAAGCGATCAATATCTTCTGGGAAGACGTGACCGATGGTGCCGATGCGGAAGGAATCGATCCCCGTCACTTTACCTGGGTAAATCACAAAGCCTTCTTCTTTGAGCAGGTTGTAAAATTTCTTGAACTCGTAGTCTGGGTTCTCTGGGTTGATGAAGCCAGTGATAATTGGGCTGTGGTTTTCTTTGGGTAAAACACACTTATAGCCGAGTCGCTCCATGCCTTCTACGAGACGTTTTTGGTTTTCAGTATAGCGAGCGTATCGCGCGGCTACGCCACCTTCTTCATCGAGCTCTAACATCGCCTGATAAAATGCTCGCGTTACATGCGTAGGGCTGGTGAATCTCCACTTACCACTACCGTCTTCCATGCCTCTCCATTGAGCGTAGAGATCCATCGAAAGTGAGCGGGCTATGCCTTGGGTCTTCTCCAGTTCAGAAATTCTAGCGATGATGAAACCAAAGCCTGGGACGCCTTGGATACATTTGTTCGCGCTGGATACAAGGTAGTCGATCTTGAGTTCTTCCATGTCGAGCGGAACTCCACCGAAGGCGGACATTGAGTCTAACAGAAATATTTTACCTGCACCTTTGACGATCTTAGCAATCTCTTCCAGAGGGTTCATCATGCCAGTAGTTGTCTCATTATGTACGACGACTACGTGAGTGATTTCTGTATCATCTTGAAGAGTCTGAGAAAGGCGATCAAGATCAGGGCCAGCAAGCTCTCCGGTATCGTGAACAATGTGATTGATCCCTGCGTATTCTGCGATCTGAGCGAGGCGATTTCCATAGACTCCATTTGCGAGAACTAATAATTTTCCATCATCAGGAACGACAGAGCCGAGCATGCTTTCTACAGAAAATGTCCCACTACCCTGCATCAGGACGGTGGTAAATTTCTCAGGAGCGATCGATGAAGCGAGCTTTGTAAGCCCCTCACGAATCGGTGTGACGACTCCGAGGTTGTAGTCATCATCCCAGGTGCACCAGTCTTTCAGCATCGCTTCGCGGACTGTTGGTGAAGTAGAGAGAGGTCCCGGAGTAAGGAGAATATATGGGTTAGAAGTATCGATGTTAGACATGGTTTGATTGGTTAAGATTACTCCCAAGGGAATGAGAAGGTCTTCGTGTTTTGCATGAATTTTTTGGCTTCTATGACTCCCTCCTTGATGCCTAGGCCAGAGTCTTTGATGCCTCCAAATGGGCTGCTTTCTATTCTGTATCCTGGGACTTCGTTGATGTTTGTGGTTCCTGTTCTCAGATGCTTGGCTGCTTTGAGTGCCTTGCTGAGATCGTTGGTCACGATGCCTGTGCTGAGTCCGAAGTTGCCTCCATTGTAATAGGCTATGGCATCATCTAGGTCCTTGATGGCGATGATCGGAGCGAGTGGTCCGAATGATTCTTTGGCAACTACTTCAGACTCTCGCGAGACATTTCCCAGAACTGTAGGCTCTATCTGAGCTCCTGTGCGTTTGCCGCCTAGTAATAATTTAGCTCCGTCTGACACTGCTGAGTTGACAACATTTTCTAAATGAATCGCAGCCGGCTCATCGATCACGGTGCCCACTTTCGTCTCGGGATCTTCTGGATCACCACAGATGTATTCTTTCGCCTTCTCTACGAATTTCTCAGTGAATTCATCGAGGATGGACTCTTGAACGAGTATACGTTTCACCGCAGTGCATCGCTGACCTGAGTTTCTAAATGAACCTTCAGCCGCGAGTAGAACTGCCTTTTCCATATCGGCATCTTCCAGCACGATCAATGGTGAGTTTCCACCAAGCTCAAGGCATGTTTTTTTGTAGCCAGCTGTCTTAGAAATAATTTTTCCAATTTCAACTGAACCAGTGAAGGAAACCATCTCTACACGATCATCGGTGATCATCGGAGTGATGACTTCATCGAGATCACCAGAGACGACAGAGAGCATCCATCCGGGGAGTCCTGCTTCGTAGAGAATCTCCACAAAACGGATCGCTGTTAGAGGTGTTTTCTCTGATGGCTTGAGGATCATAGGAGCTCCAGCAGCGATTGCTGGAGCTACCTTATGAGCCACTTGATTCAACGGGTGATTGAATGGTGTGATCGCAGAGACGAGCTGGACTGGTTGTTTAAAGGTTACGATCTTGCGGTTCTTGCCTTGTGGGGAAATATCGCATGAGAAGACTTCTCCATCATCCTTGATCGCTTCGATCGCGGCGAATTCCATCACGTCCGAACTCCGTCCAGTCTCATACATAGTCTCGCGCATACAGAGACCAGTTTCGCGACAAATCAGCTTGGCTAATTCCTCACGATTTTCAGCAAGCAGGTCCGCAGCCTTACGCAGAATCGCATGGCGTTCGTAACGAGAAAGAGGATTCTTCCCTCCCTCAATAGCGGCTTCGATACACTCATTGAGTTGCGCATTATTGATCTTACTAACAGTTCCTGTTAGAGAGCCGTCGTAAGGATAATGCACCTCAAGTTTGTCATCAGAGTGAACTGCTTTTCCTGCAATGTATGATGGTAAATCGATCATGGTGTGTTGGATTGAATATTGAAGATTTAGGAAGCGCCATTACATGCGAATGCGAAGACATCGAAGTTTCTTGGGTCGGCATTTGCGATGAGCTTGTACTCATTATTTAGTGGCTCTGATAGAAGTAGTGGAACCATTTCTTCATAGCGACCACCGTGTGAGCGGAGCCCACCCTTGAGCACGCTGAGATCATGGTCTGCGGCAGTTTTGCCTACTACGTAGTCTCTGCCAGAGAGCACGGTGATGTCACCGATGCGGTCTGGTGCTAGCTCTAGCTTGAGTGCTGCCATTTCACGATCATGAGCTTCGGTGATACCTTCTTGACGCATGAGGAAATCAATTAACTCCGGAGCGCGTGATGGATCTTCTAGGTGCACCATTACCAGTGAGCCGAGTGCACCATGATGCACTACGTATGGATCTGTGATGGGGCAAATGACGTGGATGCCTTCAGCTCCAAATTTCTCATGAAGTAGGGTCTGAACGTAGATAACTTGTGGCTCGCCAGCGTCAGTGTTTTTAGCATTCATGCCGTGGTCAGCAGTGGCAGCTACGATACAGCCTGCGTCTAACAGACGACCAATCTGGTCATCGAGTTGCTTGTAAAATTCTAATGACTCTTGATCCCAAGGACCAAATTTATGCTGCATGTAGTCAGTGAGCGAGAGGTAGAGGAAGTCTGCCTTGCCTTGCTCCACCAGTGCTGCGCCAGCTTCGAGAACATAGACAGATGCGTCACCTGAGTAGATCTCTGGCTGTGGCTTGCCGATGATGTCTTCTGCATTATCGACACCATGAGTTTCTTTTTCAGCTTCAGTTACTTTTTCCGTAGAGAAAACGATGCCTCCGCGCTCTACGATCCCATCACCAAGAACCGTGCGGAGTTTTTCCTTAGCGGTGATGAAGGCAACTTTCCTGCCTGCGTCTGCCGCAGCATTGAGAAGGGTGTCACAGCGACGGAACTCCGGTGAGTTCATCATTACCTCTTCATTGGTCTCTGGGTTGAGGAAGAAATTTCCACAAATACCAGTGACTGCTGGAGGTGCTCCCGTGACGATGGCTGAGTTGTTGACGTTAGTGAAAGAGGGGAGCGCACCGCGAACCATTCCACGGTAACCCTTCTTAAGCATCGCTTCGAGCCTAGGCATGTAGCCCTGCGCGATGGATTCTGAAATATACTCATCTGCACAACCATCGATACAGATGACGGCGATAGGTTGAGCTGGAGGAGAGTAAGAGCGATTATTGGCTGTGAATGGTGTGGTTGATATTGACATGTTAGATGTATGATTGATCTGGATAGAGACTGATAGGAACAAGAACGATTAGCCAATCTTTTTAACATGAATAAATGACATAAGTTATGTAAAAATCGACATTTTTAGTGAATTTGAGGCAGTATGCTAAACTAAATCCTAGAGTTGACAAAATGAATTGTGGTGCATAAAAGCTGTGTATGGAACAACAAGTAAATCCGTATGAGGCTGGACAAGCCCATCAGCAGGGATACAGCGATCCCTCATCTGAAATGCCGGTGACAGCCGCTGCACTGTCTGCACTTATAGCTACTAAATTTTGGGTGTCTCTTGTGGGCATTACAATGTTGGTGATTATTGGTTTGAATCTGATAAGTATGGTTTTTATGGGATCGAATATGCGTGCAGGTGTGCCTGCTAGTATGATGTTGGTATGGGTTATTCCTCTCATTATGGTAGTGATTCAGGTAATACTTGCAGTTCGACTCATTCAATATGGAAAGGCGATAGGGAGGCTCCAGGGATCAGCTAGTAATCAAGATTTTGAACGCGCTATGGAGGTGCATACGAAGTTCTGGAAGCTTACTGGAATTGTTATTATTGTCATGTTCGCGCTTATGATCCTAACGATGATCGTAGGAATTGCATCAGCTTAAAATAGAAAGAAAATTATTATGGAAAATCCTTATCAAACAACTGAATCTCAGGCACCGAGCGGTGGAGTGTTTCAACAACAACAGGGTGCAAATGGCATCTCAGCTACTAGTATAGCACAGTCTCATCTCTATTCCTCTAAGGGGTGGGTGAGGTTTATCAGTGTGCTAATGTTTATTTATTTTGCATTCATGATCTTAGGCTTATTTGGCATGTTTGCTTTAGTGAGTCAGGTGGGAGGTGTTGCTATATTAGGAGTGCTATTGATGCTGGTGATGACTGTAGTGCTGTTTATGCTAGCAAATAGCTTATCTAAATATTCCACTGCGATTGGTAGAACCGAAATCAGCCGGAATCCGGGAGATCTGGAGACAGCAATTATGCACCAGATGAAGTTCTGGAAGCTTTGTGGTATTTTAACGCTCATCGCCTTAGTGATGGCATTGTTAAGTATGTTTGTTCCGGCATTGGCTTTCAGGTAGGTTTTATGTTGATCAAATAAGAAGTTTGTAAAAGCTCATCATGTTGGTTCATGGTGAGCTTTTTTCTTTCGCATCCCTCAGAATGAACACTTTGCAAATTATTTTTGCGGATTATTGAAAAAAAATTCGTTTATTACCATTTTCGGGTTGCCAGAGGGGGATAGATTTCCATACTACTTGCCTCCTGAAATATCTCGAAAATAAGCTTGTGAAATTTTTCACAAGCGGATATAAGCACCGCATCTAAGCACTATTTATTCATGGCTAATTACTTTCCTCGCTGGACAAATCTAGTACCGCTCAAAATCGCAGTCTGCATTGGCGCGCTTGCGATTGGCGTTGTCACAGCTTTCACATATTACGCAACCCCTAAGGCTCAGAGAGTTGGCTATATGCCGGATCAGCCTATCCCGTATGATCACGAGCTTCATGTGACTCAGTTGGGCTTGGATTGCCGCCATTGTCATAGTTTCGTAGAGAAGTCTGGTCACGCAAACGTGCCGACTGCCAATACTTGTGCGAATTGCCACGTTAAAGGTGGAATCAAATCTGATAGTGAGCGGTTAGCTCCATTATTCGATGCCATTGAGAGCGGCAAGCCAATTAAATGGGTGCGTGTTCATAAGGCGCCTGATTATGTTTTCTTCAACCACTCCGCTCACCTTGGACGCGGAATTTCTTGCATCGAGTGCCACGGTCAGGTGGATGAGATGCGCGTGGTTTATCATGCTAAGAATCTCAGCATGGGAATGTGTATCGAGTGTCACAGAAATCCAGAAGACGCACTTCGTCCGCTGGAGGAGGTATTTAACCTCAAGTATAGCGCGGCTGACTATCTTAAGAAGAATCAATCAGCAGCAGATCAAGTGACTGCTTACATGAGTGCTAATAATTTAGATCTAGAACTAGATGATAAGGGTGACGCGCAGAAGGCTATGGGTCTGATGCTGAAGGATCACTGGAATGTGCAACCTAAGGAGAGCTGCTTCACCTGTCACAGGTAGTCATAGAAATTTTTACCAATCAATTTAATTTAACTTTTCGTCAGAAATGAGCAAACGTAAATGGCATCACCCAGAAGTTCCTGCTGAGGAACGTGGAACTAAGGTATGGCGCAGTGCCGGAGAACTAGAGGATACTCCAGGTCTCCGTCAGTGGGTAGATAGAGAATTTCCGCGTGCCGCAGAGGTGATGCGCGATGAAGATGATAGAGAAAACACACGTCGTGATTTTCTCAAACTAATGGGAGCATCGACTGCTCTTGCTGGTCTAGGTCTCGCTTCATGCCGCCGTCCGGAGTCACTGATCGTCCCGTTTCTTGATTCTGTGGAGTGGACTATCCCGGGGAAGCCTACGTATTACGCGACATCTATGCCGAGCGCGACTGGAGCGATTCCACTGGTGGCTGCAAACTACGAAGGTCGCCCAACCAAGCTAGAGCCTAATAAGCAGAACCCATCTGCAAATGGTGTGAGTTCAATGACTCAGGCATCGATTCTCGGGTTGTATGATCCTGCGCGTTCACGTTATTTCCTAGAAAATGGCAAGTCGATTGGCAGAGGTGATGCAGTGAAAAAGCTCGGTGAATACACCAAGAGCGGAAACTTCGGAATCGTCTTCGGTGAGGATGACTCACTGACAAGAACGGATCTCATCGCTAAGATCAAGGCGAAGCACGCAGGTGCAAAATTCTATGCTTACGAGGCACTTGCTGGTGCAGGGAAGAAGGCATCTGATGCTGGAATCTTCGGTAAGCACGCGGTGGTAAAGGCAGACTTCGCGAAGGCGGGTAAGATTCTTTCACTGGATTGTGATTTCTTGGAGCTCGATAATCAGGGCAATACGAAAGCGTTCTTTGATCGTCGTCGCCCCGAGGGTGCTGGATACAATGAAGATCCAGTAGCTTACGAGAAGCAACTCAACCGACTCTACTGTGTGGAGCCAACCTACTCTGTGACAGGAGGCATGGCTGATCACCGCGCGCCATTGGCACCTAGCCAGATTGGAAAGTTCATTAGCTTGCTTGCTAGTTATGCTGGCGTAGGAACTGCTCCAGCAACATCATTTTCTGATACGAAAACGAAGTGGGCTAAGGCTTGCTATGAAGATTTAAAAGCGGGCGGGGGAGTTGTATTGCTCGGTAGCCGCTACGCGAAAGAGCTTCACGATGTTGTTTATAAAATCAACGAAGCACTCGGAGCATACTCAGCTGGAGTTCTAACAGCTCGTAAAGGGAAGCAACATGCGGATCTTGGAACCATGGAAGATTTCGCTAACGATGCAGGTTCACTTGAGACTGTGATCTTGATGACTGCTGCGAATCCTGTTTATGAAAATCCTATCCTTGGTTCAGGAGATCAAACATTCACAGATTTTGTCGCTGACAAGAAGCTCATCCACTGGGGTGACCAGACGAATGCTACTGCAAATGCGGCATCACTTCACATTCCTGCGGCTCATTATCTTGAGAGCTGGGGCGATGGGTTCTCTGGGAACGAGGGCGTTTACACTGTAGTTCAGCCAATGATCCTGCCTCTTTACGGTGGTATTCAAGAGCTAGAGCTACTAGTGGCGTTGACTCAGGATAAGGTAGATTTACATGACTCATCTGACGCGAATGCAGTGTCACCAGCATATGATGCGGTGAAAGGTGTGTTTGAAGCTCAGGTGAAGCCAGGCGGAAGCGCTGCGGCTAAACTGGATAACTGGAACACACTTCTCAGAACTGGATTTAATGCAGAGTTTAAATACGAGGCAGCATCAGCAGGTGCTGCTCCAAGCTCTACTATCAAGGAAGAAGTAGAGCCTACAGATGCGAGCAAGCCAGACATCGTTTTCGCAACTGACTACTCAGTGCTCGATGGACGCTACGTGAACAACGCGTGGCTTCAAGAAGCGCCAGATCCCATTTCTAAACTGACTTGGGACAACGCTGTTTACATGTCACCGAAGACTGCGAAGGATCTCGGACTCTACGAGGACATCGTGGAGCTTGAGAAGGAGGAAAAAGCTTGGTGGGCGAATCTAGGAATCGCTACCGATGTAGGTGTGAAAACTACTCCTGTCTCAGAAGACGGTGAGGGACCAAGCCTCTTCGGACCAATGGTCAACGTCAAGGTGGGCGATCAATCACTTGAGGCAGTGGTGATCGTAGCATTCGGAATGGCGGACAACGTTGTTTCACTGCCACTTGGATATGGACAGGGCTATGATAAGCACTGGAAAGAAAACTTTATCGGGAACGATCCGGACTATGACATCAACACTGCAAACGTCTCATCAGTAGGCGTGAATGCTGGCTTCAACGGCTATGCGCTCAGAGGTGGTAGTGATTACTACGCGGGTGGAATTTCTATCGAGAAGGTGGCTGATAGACGCTACAAGCTAGCGAGAACTCAGGAGCACCACTCTATGTATGGACGCGCGCTTGCTCGTGAAATTTCAACGATGCCAACAGAGCCAGATGGTCACGATCATCAGAAGGACTACAAAGAGCAACTCGCTACGGTGAGAAAGCACGGCATGGACTCACACGCTCCGCAGAATGTGGATCAGTATAAGCCAGTAGGAAATGCGAAGGATAAGGACGGCAACAAGATCGACCGTGAGCATCTCTGGGATAAATCACATCAGTGGGCAATGTCCATCGACCTCAGCACCTGCACAGGTTGTAGTGCTTGTTTAGTGGCGTGTCAGGCTGAGAATAACATTCCTGTGGTAGGAAAAGTGCAAGTGGCGATGGGCCGCGAAATGCACTGGATCAGAATGGATCGTTATTTCGCAGAATACCAAGATCACGGACACAGTGAAGGTGAACACAAGGCAACTAACCCGTCTGAGGACTGGGATAAGCCGCTTGAGATGATTCCAAATCCTGTGGCATGTGTGCAGTGTGAGAGCGCTCCATGTGAGACAGTTTGCCCGGTGAATGCGACTGTTCACACTGAAGATGGTCTGAATACTATGGCGTATAACCGTTGTATTGGAACACGTTACTGTGCGAATAACTGCCCATATAAAGCGAGACGATTTAATTTCTTCGACTACAATAAGCGCAATCCACTTCTCCACAAGAACCTCTACAAGGGGCCATTTGGTGAGAAGCAGGAAGGCGATGCGAAGTCACTCCAGCGTAACCCGAACGTGTCTGTTCGTATGCGTGGTGTGATGGAGAAGTGCACCTACTGTGTGCAGCGTCTCCAGTCTGCTAAGATAGATGCGAAGCTGAGTGTGAAGCGTGGCGTGCAGAAATCTGGCAAGCCATCAACAGAATTTAAAGTGGATCACGAAATGCTCATGTCACCTGCAAATAGTGTGACGGTAGCCTGTCAGGATGCATGTAGCGCGGGAGCGATCATGTTTGGAAATCTTCTCAACAAGAAGGATGACATCCAGAAGACCAAGGCACTTAGAGATGAGGATCAAGATTTACCTGCACACGTGCAAGGTGAGTTTAAGAATCCAAGAACCTACGACTTACTCAACTACATCGGAACTCGCCCTAGAACATCCTACATGGCGCGTGTGAAGAACCCGAATCCAGCGATGGAGGGTGCGACTAATGTGGGTAGAGCGACGATCAACATGCACTAGAAAAGCAGTAAAAATTTAGAAGTAAGAATTTAGAAAATTAAACAAAATGGCAGATAACGAAAACAAGGCAGAGCAAAATGATGGCAGCATCACTCTTCCCGTATTTGAGCGCGAGAAGCTAATTCTCAACGGACGTTCTTACGCTTGGATCACCGACCGTATTGCAGGGATTGTGGAAAAGCCACAGCCTCTTCTCTGGTGGTTGCTCTTCATTCCATGTTCACTCATCGCACTCATCGGAGTGGTAGGTGGACTGACCTACCTGGTCTCTACCGGTGTGGGTGTGTGGGGAAATACGAACCGCACGATGTGGGGATGGCCGATTGTGAACTTCGTTTTCTGGATTGGTATTGGTCACGCGGGAACGTTGATTTCTGCGATTCTGTTCTTAACCCGGCAAAACTGGCGAACGTCGATTAACCGAGCGGCAGAAGCGATGACCATCTTTGCGGTGTGTTGTGCGGGTATTTTCCCAGCCTTCCACGTGGGACGTGTATGGATGGCGTGGTTCCTGGCTCCTATTCCAAATGCGAATGCGATCTGGCAGAACTTCAAGTCACCACTCCTCTGGGACGTGTTTGCGGTTTCTACGTATTTTACGATTTCACTCATCTTCTGGTATCTCGGAATGGTTCCAGACTTGGCTACCATCCGCGACCGCGCTAAGCCTGGCATCCGCAAGTTCTTCTATGGCATTTTCTCCTTAGGTTGGAGAGGTGGAAACCGTCAGTGGAGTCATTATGAAATGGCTTATCTGTTACTTGCAGCACTTTCTACCCCACTTGTTCTTTCAGTTCACTCTATCGTTTCGTTTGACTTCGCGACATCTACTGTCCCGGGTTGGCATACTACGATCTTCCCGCCATACTTCGTGGCAGGTGCGATTTTTGGTGGATTTGCGATGGTGATGACGATCATGATCCCGGCACGTTCTATCTACGGACTGCATGACATGATCACCATGAAGCACATTGAGAATATGTGTAAGATCATTTTAGCAACAGGAACCATCGTGGGATACGCGTATCTGATGGAACTCTTCGTGGCTTACTACTCAGGTGGTAAATATGAGATGGAGGCATTCAAGCTACGTATCACTGGTCCTTACTGGTGGGCCTATGTAGTGATGATGTTCTGTAACGTAGTAGCCCCGCAAGCCTTCTGGCTGAAGTCCTGCCGAGAGAACCTCTGGATCGTTATGGGTATCTGTATGCTGGTGAACATCGGTATGTGGTTTGAGCGATTCGTGATCATTGTGACTACACTTCCACGTATGTGGCTCCCAGGTGACTGGAAGTACTACGAGGCATCACCAGTGGACGTTCTTACCTTCGTTGGAACGATCGGTATGTTCCTCACACTCTTCTTACTCTTCCTCAGATTCTTACCATGTATCAACATCGCTGAGGTGAAATGGACGCTGCTAGAAAGTGACGCACACTTTGACGATAAGCAGGCACACCCAGATGAGGGCGTGGAGGCACAGCCAGCCTATCAGTATGAGATAGATGATGCTGGAAAACACCGCAACATGGAGTGCTAAGAAGCAAATCAAGTAACAATTTAATCAACAACTAACCAATCACAAGACAGTGAGCACATCAGTAAAAAGAGTTTACGGTTATTTAGCCGAATTCGAAAGCGCATCAGCCCTCTACAAGGGTGCTGAGAAAGTGCGCGATGCCGGATTTAAGAAATGGGACTGCTATTCACCTTATCCAATCCACGGAATGGATGATGCGATGGGTATGAGGCGTTCTATCCTGCCTTACTTCGTATTCTTTGGTGGATCTACTGGTCTGCTTACAGGTTTCAGTCTGGCATACATCACTCAGGTAATGATTTATCCTACCGTGGTGCAGGCTAAGCCGGCGAACATCTTTACGACTTCGGCGTTTTTCCCGATCATGTTTGAGCTCACGATTCTTTTCTCAGGTTTCACGGTTTTATTCTGTCTGCTCGGTCTCATGGGGCTGCCTAGGCTAAATCATCCGTTGTTTGCGAGCCGTCAATTTCACCGCGCCACTGATGATGGATTCTTCATCGCAGTGGAAGCGAGAGACCCAAATTTCTCTCCAGAAGACACTAAGGAGCTACTTGCTGCGGCAGGGGGCACGAACATCGAACTCGTCGAAGAAGAGGACTAAATTTTCATCAGTTAAGATTCAATTATCATGCGCTACTTTTTTCTCATATACGCACTCGCCATCGTCTTCGTGATCAGCACGTTCGGTTTCAGAGGTGACAAATTTAAAAAGCCACCAATCCGCATCTTCCCAGATATGGATGAGATGGATTTCGTAAAAGGGCAAAAGCCATCAGAGTTCTTCAAGGACGGCATGGGTGCTCGTAAGCCAGTGGCTGGCACTGTGCCAATGGGGCATACTGTTGAAGCAGACGTTCACTCAGAGCTGCGTGGCTACGGAAATAAGGAAACTTACCTCCATACAGGAAGATTTAACGAGACTAATTTCGGTAAGGGATTCCCAACCGAGCTAGAACTGGATAAGCCTGAAAACGTCACCGCTCTCCTCACACGTGGTCACGAGGTATTTGGATTCAAATGCGCTATCTGTCACGGTGATTCTGGAAACGGAGAAGGCACGGTGAAGGCGAATGGTTTTGTCCCAGTGATCAGTAATTTACGCACATCGACTCTCGTGGAAGGAAATATTTACGAAGTAGTAGTGAATGGCAGAGGCAACATGGGGCAGATGGGATCTGACCTGACGCTCTATGATCGCTGGGCAGTAGTTGCCTATGTGAAAGCTCTCCAGGCAAGCGCGAAAGCAGACTACAACAACCCGAAGATCAAGGAGATCTTTGATGCAGGCAGCAAGAAGTAGTAAGTAAGACAATTTTATCAACACTCAACAACACACAATTTAATCTAACAGTCCCATGGCACATCACGTCACATCTAAGGACCTCCCAGTAAACGGGGAGAAGGTAAAGTCTAGCGACTTAGCCTTGCCGAAACTCATCTCACTTATCGTCTTCGTTCTCGGAGCGGTGGCTAGCTTCTTCCTCTTCACCGATAAGACATTTGGTGATGGATACTCGTATTCATGGTTGTTCGCTTTCATGTTCTTTATCTCATTGGCACTTGGTGGTTGTTTCTGGACCACGCTGCATAATGTGACGAACTCAGGCTGGGGTGTATCTGTCCGCCGCTTGATGGAGAATCTGGGATTTGTTTTCCCATTCATGGCAGTGATCGCTATTCCTCTTATGCTGCCATCCGTGCAGAATGATCTCTATGAGTGGATGGAAACTCACCGTGATGTCGCTTCTAAATATATTGATGAAGACGGAACTGTTCATGAAAATGATCGTCATCAGATTGTGACACTTGCTCACCACGCTCATGTGAAAGAGAAAAAAGTAGAGCATGGAGCTTACACGTCACCTAATGCTGATACTTTCAAAGCAGCACACGAATCACTTCTTGCGACCAAGTCATGGTATATGAACCTTCCATTCTGGCTCGGACGTGTGATCGGATTCTTCCTTCTGCTTGGAGCTGGTATCTGGATTCAGAGAAAAGTTTCTATCAATCAAGACACAGATCCTAACCCTACATGTGATCGACTCATCTGGACACGTAAGGCATCTTGTCTGATCATGCCGGTCTTCGCGGTGGTCGCCACATTCATCGCGCTCGACTTCATGATGGCGCTTGATTACAAGTGGTTTTCTACGATGTATGGAGTGTATTTCTTCGCCGGTTGTGCGCTGAACTCCATGGCAGTTCTTATTCTCACACTCACATGGTTACGCAGTAAAGGATACCTTCAGACTGTAGCAAGCAAAGAGCACTACCACATCATGGGTAAGCTGATGCATGCGTTCGTTATCTTCTGGGCATACGTTTCATTCTCACAGTTCATGCTCATCTGGTATGCGAACATCACTGAGGAGACTACATACTTCATTCTCAGAAATACTGGTGAATGGTGGGGCTGGAGTCTCTCACTCACCTTCGGACATTTCGCACTCCCATTCGTGCTTCTCCTTCCTCACTATGTAAAGAAGACTACCAAGTTCATTGTTCCAGTATGTCTCTATCTACTCGCGTATCACTTTATCGATCTCTACATCGCAGTGATCCCTGAGCGCGGAGTTTCACTCACGCATGGTGAGAGCCTCTTCGTAGAGCATTCAGCTTATCTTGGTGACATCGTTGCCTTCTTCACCGTGGGTGCGTTCTTCGTCTTCATGTTCTTAAGAAATATCGGTAGCGCGAATACTTACCCGAACCGCGATCCACGTATCCTGGAGTCTGCAAATTTACATAACTAATTTTTTACTAAATCTAACACATCAACATCATGGAAACTAATCTACGCGACACACCGCTTCGCCGCTTCAACACCTTTTGGTGGGGGCTGGCACTTTTCGTAGTATTCGGAATTATTTGTTTCATTATTAAGAATTTCATCCAATCTGATGAGATGTATAGCGTGGACGATGAGCGCGGCAAAGAGCGCATCGTCAAGCGTGAGCAAGTAGAAGCGGCACAGGCGGCTTTGCTCGACTACAAAAAAGAGGGCAATGAAGTTCAGCTCCCACCAAGCGCGCTTTTCAGTGCGGCGAGTGAGCTAAAGATCCTAGAAACTCAGCCAGCAGACTCTGGTGTCCCGCATAATAAGGAGTTTAAGTAATATTTTTAATCTAATTTCAGACGAACAAACATAATTTCATGGCAACAAAAATTCCAAACATAGAAGACGCTCAGCTTAGAGCAGACATTGACCGCTCTTTGCGTCATCCTGTGATGTTCTTCTTCGCAAGCGGAGCTGCTTGGTTAGCGGTATCTCTGGTGCTCGGCATCATTGCATCTGCTAAGACACACTCACCAGATTTCCTCAGCTGCTGTGCCTGCTTCAATGTAGGGCGCACCATGCCAGCGCACATGAGCACACTCATTTACGGATGGGGAGCGCAAGCTGCGTTTGGAGTCATCATCTGGCTGATGTCACGTCTCTCACGCCAAGAGTGCAAGAAGTCTGGCATCATCCTAGCGGCTGGTCACTTCTGGAATCTCATGGTTGCTATTGGTACTCTGTGTGTTCTTGTAGGGTCTAATAATTTTATGTCTGGAACAGGTATTGTCTGGATGGCATTTCCTAAGCCAATCATGATCGCTCTCGCAGCTACTTATTTCCTCATCGGTATTTGGGCAGTGATTGCGTTCCGTGTTCGCCGTGGTGGACACATCTACATTTCTCAGTGGTATCTACTTGCCGCATTATTCTGGTTCCCATGGATCATGATTTCAGGAATCTTGTTCTCACAGATTTATCTTGGTGATGGCCATCCATTGATGGTCACAGCATCCACAGCGTGGTTTAGATCTGCATTGATGTTCCTTTTCTTCACGCCAGTAGCTGCTGCGAGTGCTTACTACATCGCACCTAAGGTTTCTGGTCGTCCTGTTTATTCATACAGTCTTGCTATCTTCGGATTCTGGGCATTGGCGATTGTGGGACCATGGGCAGGAATGCAGCGCATGATGGGCACACCTATTCCTTCATTCATGCAGTTCCTTAGTGCAGGTGCAGCAGTGCTAATGATCATCCCAGCGATTGCTCTCTTCGTAAACATCATCAAAACTGCGAATAGCAATAAAGATGCCATGTCTTACTCACCGTCATTACGTTTCACTGTGGCAGGAGCTTATGGAATGCTTACATTTACTGTTTTAGGCGCACTCATATCACTCCCAGGTGCGCTTCAATATACTCAGTTCTCTACAGCACAATATGGCTTAGAGCTCACTGGTTTACTCGGCTTCTTCTCTATGTGCATGTTCGGTGCGATTTACTT
Organism: uncultured Verrucomicrobiales bacterium; assembly: GCA_937128235.1. Taxonomy (GTDB): domain Bacteria; phylum Verrucomicrobiota; class Verrucomicrobiia; order Verrucomicrobiales; family Akkermansiaceae; genus Rubritalea. The sequence goes on along the minus strand of CAKZMG010000072.1, from coordinate 7,550 downwards.
CATCGTGCCACGTATCACGAACCGCGAGTGGATCTCTGCTAGCATGATCAGTCAGCATTTCTGGCTTACTGTTTACGGTGTGACATTTATCGCACTATTCTACACCCTTCTCGGAGGCTTCATGCATGGTTACACTCTTGAGCAAGTAGGCGAGCCTACTGAGGCAGCTGTGGGGAGACTTTACCCGTATGCTATCGGACTCACTACTGGGTTTGTTTTTCTACTGATCGCGACGTTTATGTTCTGCTGCCATCTACTTTTGATGTGGCTTAGACTAGGTCGCCGCAGTAGCCATCCTACGCTGCTGGCTCGCCACGCACATGCCTCACCACACGGACCAGAGGGAGATCTGGATAAACTCGAATCATTAGATTCAAACGCATCCGCAAATTAATTTACCGCTAATCACTTTACACCACTAGAATCACGATGACAGTTAAGACATTTTTCTACGGACTCATTGCCAGCTTTGGTCTTCCATGGCTAGTGATGCTCGCAGTCCCATTTGGTACCATGCGCTCCATGGAGGCACCTAGCTATGATGAGGTGAACGATGAGCGAACCGATCTCTATCAACCAACGCGCAGTGGACGCACTGAGAATGGATCACTGATCTATGCTCAGGAAGGCTGTGCCATGTGTCACTCACAAGTGACGCGCCCGACCTATGCTGGAATGGATGTTTTCCGTGAAGGACAAGGCGGAACGAAGAAAGATGCTGAAAGGGGAGATACCCGCAGAATCACTAATGCTTGGGATTTCTCTGGCGAGAATCGTGCACACATCGGTGAGAGCCGCATTGGACCAGATCTTGGTAACTTCGGAAACAGACTCGTTGCGCTTGAGAACGAAGAGAACGAGAAGGCTGCCATAGCGATGGGGATAGCTCTTGAGAGGGAAGATAAGTCAAAGTTGACCAAGCAGGAAATCATTGATGCGCTTGGCGATAAGGCATTTAACAAAGAACTCTACGTCTATAAGCACCTCTACAGCCCACGCAATGAAGGACACGAAGACAGAGGGCAGGAGAACGAATGGTCAGTTTGCCAGGCGAATCCACAGTTTTTTAAGAAGATAGGCAACTTCGGACAAGGCGCGAGTGATGCCGTAGCGATAAAATGCGGGAAGCAAGTAGTTCCTAACGATAACTGTCGCGCGATCGTAAGCTATCTTATGAGCCTCAAAAAGGACGGTGCAGTGCCCTATGCCATGCAGTATTCTAAAGATAAGAAGAAGGCAGGAAAGTAACGCTAGCCCGAGTTTAGTTAGAAATAATCATCAGTAACCATTCATCAACAATCAACAACATGTCAGTTCAACCAATAGATCCGAAAAAGCCAGATCTTGAAGAATCCACCAATGTGGCTGAGCAGCACGCGGCAGTGACGCGTGCATCTGCTGCGGCTACGCGCGAGCAACAAGTCCGTGAAAATGGGCTGGAGCCAGTTTCTATCTGGATATTCATCGCAGGCAGCATCGTGGCGATCATTGCCGGCAGCGTGCTCTTCAGCAGTAATAATCTCTTCGGGTATGATAAATTTGTCAAAGCTGGCTACGTGCAGGCTGATGAAGTGGGAGGAGTGAAAACTGTTCCTATGGGCGAAGTGGAAGCAGTTTACATGGCGAAAGGTGCAAGCTCTTACAATAAGTGTAAAGGTTGTCACCAGCCAGACGGTAAAGGAAACGCAGCGTTTCCTCCTCTAGCAGGCTCTGAGTATGTGATAGATTCACCAGTGTCTGTTCTTATGGCGGTCATCAATGGTGTGGAAGGACCGATCACTGTGAGTGGCAAAAGCTTCAACAGCAAGATGGATCCTCAGCTCAACAAGAGCACAGATAACTTAGAGATGGCGGCACTCGTTTACTATCTTCAGAACAGCTTTGGTAACAAGGTTGGTAAAATTTACACTCCTGAGCAGATGAACCAGGTCAAAGCAATGGTGGCTGAGCGTCCTGAAGGACTCTGCTCTGCTGCTGAGCTTGATAAATTCCGCAAGATTCAACTCGAAGGAGATCTGTTCGAGCCAGGAACTTTGATCAATAAGAAGACCGGAGAGGTCATCGAACAAGAGAAGTAAGACGAACGATTTTCTAAAAACAATTTAACAAACAATAAACCACTTTCACAAACTGTAGCTTAACTGCTAACAAGCTGAACCAAATATTATGAGCGCTGACGACCATCACGATCACCACAATCCGCCGTTCTGGCAGAAGTACATTTTCTCCACCGACCACAAAATGATCGGTATGCAATACGGTATCACAGCCTTGCTCTTTCTGCTCTTCGGATTCTTCCTGATGATGATGATGCGTTGGAGCATCGCCTACCCGCAAGAGCCAGTTCCTACTTGGATGAGCTGGGTATTCACTGATGAGTGGAAGGCTAGATGGCTGACTGCTGGTAAGGTGGAAGGTGAGACTTATAATATGTTTGGTGCGATGCACGGAACGATCATGGTTTTCCTCGGTGTGGTTCCGCTCGGCTTTGGTGCCTTTGGTAACTACGTGACTCCGCTTCAGATCGGTGCGCCAGATATGGCATTCCCTAAGCTAAACTGTGCTTCTTACTGGCTCTACGCCGTTGGTGGTCTCATGATGTGTGGCTCATTCTTCCTAGAGTCTGGCTCAGCTAAATCTGGATGGACGAACTATCCGCCGCTTTCCTCATTCGCGGACTCGCAGCATCCGAACCAATTTTTCACTGGGCAGACCCAATGGCTGTTAGGTCTGGTGTTCTTGATTTCCTCGTCCTTGTTGGGCTCGGTAAACTTCATTACTACCATTATTAACCTACGCTGTAAGGGGATGACATGGATGCGCTTGCCTTTCTTGGTATGGGCGATGCTTGTCACTGGATTCCTTCTTCTACTTGCATTCCCACCGCTCGAAGTAGCTGGTATCATGCAAGTGGTGGACAGAACGTTCGGTTCTTCATTCTTCCAGCCTACTGGTCTCTACACAGATGCAGGAGCAGCTGACTACGCAGGTGGTGGTTCTCCGCTTCTGTTCCAGCACTTGTTCTGGTTCCTCGGCCACCCTGAGGTGTATGTTCTACTGTTACCGTCCATTGCCTGTGTGGCAGAAATTATCCCTACGAACACACGTAAGCCACTCTGGGGCTACAAGTCTATGGTGTATGCGGTGATCGTGCTTGGTTTCCTCTCCTTCATTGTTTGGGCTCACCACATGTATCTCACAGGTATGGGACCATCAGTTTCTACCTTCTTCCAGACTACTACCGTGCTGATCTCAGTGCCATCTGTGGTTCTCATTACTTCATTGCTAATTTCGCTGTGGGGTGGCTCCATCCGCTTCTCGATGCCGATGATCTGGGCATGCGCATTCCTGCCAATGTTTGGAATCGGTGGTCTGACAGGATTGCCACTTGCATTCAACTTAGTGGATCTGCACTTGCATGATACCTACTACGTGATCGGGCACTTCCACTACGTGGTGGCACCGGGTATTCTCTTTGGACTCTTTGCCGGTATCTACTATTGGTATCCTAAGATGTTTGGTCGCTACATGAGCAATGTCCTTGGTCATCTTCACTTCTGGCCATCACTGATCTTTATTAACCTAGTGTTCTTCCCGATGTTACTTCAGGGAATGGCAGGTTTCCACCGTCGTTGGTATAATGGTGGTGATGGTTACCTTCCTGCTGAAGGTTCAGAAGACGTGTTCGGGCAGACTGTCACCGAATGGATCGGTCTCAACCAGCTGATGTCTATCTCAGTATTCTGTCTCGCTGCGGCACAGATTCCATTTATCATCAACCTCTTCACTGCCTGGAAAACTGGTAAGAAGGTGGAAAATGACAATCCGTGGGATGCTACTACGCTGGAGTGGGCTACACCTACGCCTCCGGGACATGGTAACTTTACCTTCGATGTTGCCGCTTACCGCGGACCATACGAATACAGCCGCCCTGACTGTGAGGAGGACTTCTACCCACAGTGGCATGAGCCAGTGGAGACGACATCTTCTGACCTCGATGCCGGCATTGCACCTAAGGACAGTCACTAAATAATCATTATCAGTAATTTCAATATCAACATTCACACCATTCACTAGACATGGAAATCCCATACATCGTAAATGCCCGTAAAGATACGGGTCTGAATAACTCAAAAATAGCGATCTGGCTGTTCTTGGCATCCGAGGTGATGCTCTTCGGAGGGTTATTCTCATCCTATATTTTCTTGAGAATCTTCGCAGATTACCCATGGCCAGAGCGTGCGCTTCCTGTGCTGCCTGGACTTGTGAACACATTTATCCTGATCGCTTCGTCTGTCACCGTGGTTTTCGCATGGGCATCTCTCAAGCTCCGCAACTGGAAAGGCTTTGTGGGCTACATGAGTTTCACTATTTTCTGTGCGCTTATTTTCATGGTGCTGAAGGGATTTGAGTACAATGCTAAATTCCATCACCAAGCGGCACAATACAATGACTGGACAACCATTGAAGGACACACGCATCCTGAGAAAGATGGACATGGCGGAAATTTCTACGTAGTGAATGCGAATGAGATTAACTTCGATCTCGGTAGCTATCATGGACCTTACTTGGATGAGATCACAAAGCGCATTGGTGATACAAAGGCCACTGCTGCCAAAAATGTGATCATTAATGAATTTGATGGTGATAAGCTGATTCAGAAACCATTGGTCAATGCTGGTGATGCGATTGATCTGAAGGGTGATGATGAGACGGAAGGTTCACTTCGCTATATTTTAGCAGCTGCAAAGGAGTCATTCATTCAGACAAGAATGCATAATGAGCAGGTCAGGGAGTCTGCTACTAGGCAGTCTTGGAGAAATGTGAGAGCGAATAAGTCTATTGATGGTGGCAATTTTAATGCTGTGCAAGATCTTACGCAGTATGACCAAGCTAAGAAGGATGCAGCAAATGAGGAGGCTGGTAAAATTATAGACAGTGGCAAGTTTGGTACGATTGTTGACAACAGCGGGCTATTCAAACTCAAGGTGGATAATGCTGAGATCAAAATTAGTCCAGATTGGGGCAGAATGTCTGCTTCTAAGATTGGTGCAGATACTGCGGTTTCATTGCTTGATAGAACTGCCATCCTCGGAGTAGCAGGGGACTCGGGTATGGACATTGATGTGGATGCTGTGGATCACAGACATCTCGTGATGAAGGCGCGTGACCGCAAATATAGCCAAGAGAAGATCGATGGAATGATCGAGGATTGGTATAAGAATCTTGGTGATAGCAAGGGTGCTGAGCAGATCAGAGAATACTGGGCAATGCATAAGGAATGGCGCACACTCTGGACTACTTATCTCAAAGATGAATACAAGCTGGACGATGAAGGTCAGCCGAACCGCGTGCCAACCGACGTGGAACTCTACCGCATCACTTGGAAGCAAATGGTCGCTTACAAGAAGATCAAAGAAGCAGGTGAAGAGGTGACTTTAAACAATGTCAAGAAGCACACTCCAGGAATGATCGATGGATTTGTAGGTGCGAATCACGGTAAATTTAACCATGGAGATATGCATTGTTTCCCTCTGCTTCACGTAGCGAGAGAAGATATTAGATTTGAGTCAGTGTTCTCACCTAAGATGAATAACTACTATGCGATCTACTTCACTATCACTGGTCTGCATGGACTGCACGTGATCGGTGGTGCGCTAGTGCTAGGTTACTACTTATTCTTCGGACGTAAGATGTATCTTTCTAATCCTGAGTGGCTGGCTAACCGAGTAGAAATCGGCGGTCTGTTCTGGCACTTCGTTGACCTTGTATGGATCTTCGTATTCCCGATCTTCTACCTCATGTAATATTACTGTTCTCAATTCATAATTCTTAATTTATAATTCTTAATTCACATCATGGCTGACTCACCAGAAGCAATCAAAAAATCAATCAAGCTCTACACCATTATCGGGTTACTCTTGTTCGTGTTCACGGGCATTACTGTGGCGGTAGCTACAGTGCCTGCGCTCGACTTTGGTGGACATGGGTTTGATGCCTATGATGCCGTTATTGGTATCGCTATTGCCTCCTTTAAGGCTAGTTTAGTGGCACTGATTTTCATGCACTTAAATCATGAGAAGAAGGCGATTTACTGGATTTTCCTAGGTGCGCTAGCCTTCGGTTTAATTCTGATTCTACTTTTCGCATTCGGTTTCCTAGACCCTATCACTTTTGATGGACTCCTCCCAGATGGAGTCAACCAGTAACCCAATAACCCAATAACCCAATAACTAAGCAACTACCCATGTCACTTCGCGCATTCCACATCATTTTCATCACCGTAGTTTCTCTATTCTGTCTAGGAGTAGCGATCTGGGCGTTGTATTTTGAAAGGGAGAGCCAGGACGTGGTGTTTAATATTCTCGGCTATTCATGCGCACTTGCTGCCATTTGCCTCCCTATTTATGGGGTGAGTTTTTATAAGAAATCATCTAACGAATTCAGCTAACATGACGAACTTATCTATGCATTCTATCACGAACGATTTAACACTGGCTTGCCAAGCATGCCGGGGAGCTTTTGAGCACGGTGGCAAAGATGCTGCTGGCTGGGCAATCATGTTTATGCTCTGCATCATCATTCCGATGCTAGTGATGGTAGGCTTCTTCATCTACCGCATAGCCAAACGTCAGAAAGCGCACGCAGATACTAGCTTTGACGATCCATTTTTAACAGATAACAACTCTAATCATTAATCTAATTTAATTTATCACCATGTTTATTCAGAACATTTTTAACACCCTAGCCTTTTCACCAGCAGAGTGGATGGGACTGCCTAAGAACTATTCAGCTCACGGTGATACCGTTGGTCACATGATCGATGTTGTCACGTGGTTCATGATCGCGCTCTTCATTGGTTGGACAGTATTCTTCCTCGTGTCACTGGTGAAATTCCGCCAGAAGAAGAACCCTAAGGCATCTTACTACGGTGTGCAGAGTCATCTATCCACTCACCTTGAAGTGGGTGTGATCATTGTGGAAGCAGTGCTTCTTTTAGGCTTCGCGTTCCCATTATGGAGTGAGAGAACAGATTCTTATGACCGAGTTCTTACTGAGAACCCAGTCCGAGTTAGAGCGGTTGGTTTCCAGTTTAACTGGAATTTCCACTATGCAGGTGAAGATGGTAAGTTTGGTTTTATTGATCGTTCACTCGTTTCAGCGAAAGGAGATCCTTGTATCGCACCAGATGATAAAAATGGCTGGGATGACTTTACCGCGGACAAGCTAAGAATCCCTGTCGATAGACCAGTCATCCTTCAGGTGACTTCTACGGATGTGATTCATAACTTCTCCATTATTCCAATGCGAATCCAGCAGGATGCATTCCCAGGAAAAGACATCCCGATGTGGTTTACTCCTATCGAAGAAATGGAGACCTCTGTAGTCTGTGGTCAGCTCTGTGGCTCTGGACATGCTAACATGGTGACTACGATGACTGTAGAATCTCAGAAGTCATTCAACGAGTTCCATAAGTCACGCAGTGATGCCTCAAAGGCAGACTCAGAAAAAGCTAATGCTGCCAGTGTAGCAAAGGCTGCTGAGTAAAA
>CAKZMG010000071.1 GCA_937128235.1 uncultured Verrucomicrobiales bacterium | reverse complement strand
ATCACTCCCTCATCACGCCTTGATTTAATAAAGATCCACTCTGTCTATCGTCTCATTTGTTTCACAGACTGGTATAATTTGCTGACTAGTGAGTGCGATTATTGACTCTGGAAATGATCCCAGCCGCCAGAAAGTGTGTTTCCCTGTTTTTCGGTAAGCTTGCCGATATTGGTGAGCTTGAGATCTTTAAATTGCTTCTCCCAGCGCGTCTCAAGCTCATCTTTACTATCCTCTGGGATGGTGAATAATAACTCGTAATCCTCTCCATCTGTTAGAGCCTCATCTGGTGTGCAGTTGTGGTGGAGCGGGAGTTTAGAACCATAGATCTCGAAACCGCATTTCGAAAGTTCTGCAAGTCTGGGGAGGTCCTTTGCCACGCCATCAGAAATGTCCATCATGGCGGTTGGTTTGAAATGCTTAGCCAGCCATTTTCCTTCAATCACTCGGGGTGTGAAGTCGAGGTGTTTGCCCCTGATCGAGCCACCGAGAGTGCCTGTGACGTAGATGAGATCGGTCGCGTTTCCGCCGTTTCTTAGAATGAGATTGTGCGGCTCCACTGTGCCAGTACCTGAAATGGAGATCACTTTTGGCGAGCCGAGTAAGGTGGAAGATGTTTCACCGCCCACGATGGAGCACTGGAATTTCCGAGCCACAGCCTTGATGCCATTGTAGAGCTTCACCACCCACTCAGTAGGGGTGTCTGGAGGGAGGATGATGGTGACCATGAGCGCTTCTGGCTCACCGCCCATGGCAGCAAAATCACTTACCACGCGAGCGGCAGCTTTCCAGCCCACACGCTCTGGGTCTTCCTGCGGAGTGAAATGGATGAACTCCACGATGGTATCAGTTTTTAGCAAGGTATGATGACGCTCGTCTTTCTCTATCACCGCGCAGTCATCGCCCACACCAGTGAGGACTTCTGGCATGGTGACCAGGTCAGAGGTAAGTTTTTTGATGAGGTCATCCTCGCTAGTATGGCAGACTTGATTCATTGTGGAAAAAGATGAGGTAGCAGGTAGTGACACCATTAAACAGAGCGTGAGTCAGGATGGAACCCCACAGTGAACCAGAGATTTCGTAAATGACAGCCAAGCAGAAACCTACGATGAAGAGCGGTACGAGTGACCACAGGCTAGTATGCACCACTGCGAAAAATAATGCAGAGGCAGTAGCTGCGAAGAACCTGCATGAGAAGCGCTTGAGTGTGCCGTAGATGTATCCACGAAAGACAAATTCCTCACAGAGAGGGGCGACTATCACGGTGAGAATGACGAGAAAAATGAGTAGTGCGGGGTTGTTCTGCTTGGCATCAATAATCATCTGCACCGGTGCCTGAAGTTCTTGCTTGCCAAGATTGTTTTCTAACAGTGGGGTGATGATTGGTGAAACTAAAAACACACAAAAGTAGATGGCTATTAATCCCAGAACACCACTGATAATAACCCTTAACACTAGTGGACGCCGGAGTCCGAATATTTCTAACACATTCATTCGAGGAACTAAAAAAGCGCAAGCAAGACCTACTGGGATTGCTTGACTCACGAGCCCCATGATGAACTTTTGGAGGTTGGTAAACTCGTTTACTTTTGCCATAGCTGCATCAGAATTTCCGCCGAACTGAAGCACTGCAAAGGTAAACAACAGACTCGTAACGAAAATGCCAGCGAGGTCTAAACTTGTGAATGATGAGGTGCTCACATTGCCGTGATAGTTCCATCCCAGCTCAGGGTGAGACTGCCTAATGAGATGGTATAGAGGTAAAGCTATCGCTATACTAGCAAAGCAGAGAAATAGAATGTCTTTGAGGATGTTGGCAGTAAAAGCTTCCATGAAAAATAAAATTGTTAGACTTCAGCGGTTTCCTCAGGCGGATCTATCCACTTGTCGTTTTCCTTGATGAGATCGATGAGTCGTTCCACAGCTTCGTCTTCAGGGATATTGAACTTAACTGGCGTTTTATTGATGTAGAGGTTTATTTTATTAGGCGCTCCACCCACGTAGCCAAAGTCTGCGTCCGCCATTTCTCCGGGGCCATTCACGATGCATCCCATCACGGCGATGCGCACGCCTTTGAGGTGCCCGGTAGCCGCGCGGATCTTCTGTGTGGTGTCTTGGAGATTAAAAAGTGTGCGTCCACAGGATGGGCAAGCTACATAATCAGTCTTGAAAATCCTAGTGCCAGCAGCTTGTAAAATATTGTAAGCTAGGCGGAGACTCTGCCCAGGAGCATGCTCGCCCTGGATGAGAATGGCGTCACCTATACCATCGCAGAGCAGAGAACCGATATTCCGCGCAGCTGTGAGAAGCGTCTCTTGGAAATCTTTCTCCGGGTCAGTGGAAGGGGTGAAGGTGTCCTTGAGCAGGATTGGGTGATAGGAGTCCAGCTTGTTCGCCAGCAGGCGGTAAGCGTGAATGACTGCCATTTCCATGTTGTCTGGGATGGTCACCAAGGTAGGATTCGGGTTCGCGTTGATGGCATTGATCGCATCGCGGTCAAGCGGATCTACTTCCACCGCACCAGAGGTTTCAGATACTATCTCTGGCTTAAAATCTCCCATTTTCTCAATCTTATGCGCCACAGCATTCCACTTTTCCTGAGAGGTAAATACTCTAACAGTATTCGCCCCACCAAGCTTGTGACCATTGATCTCTATCTCGTGAGACTTGCGGCGATTGTAGGAAAATGGATCGTAACTCAGCGTCCCGCGTTGCAGGGTGTTTTCATCCCACAGCTCGTGCGTGCAGGCGCTTTTATCTAGATTTGCTACGATGGCTTTTGCCACGGGGATTTCACAAATGGCATCTTCTGTTAGAGAGACACGGATGGTGTCACCTATGCCATCTGAGAGGAGTGATCCTATGCCGATGGCAGATTTGATACGACCATCCTCACCATCACCTGCCTCAGTCACACCGAGGTGAATGGGGTAGTTCCAGTCATCGCCTAGCTCAGTGAGTCTGGCGACTAACAGACGGTAAGCCTCTATCATAACCTTCGGATTGCTCGCTTTCATCGAGAAGCAGAAATTATGATAGACATTATCCCTAGCGATGCGTGCAAACTCCAACGCAGACTCTACCATGCCGAGCGGAGTGTCACCGTAGCGGTTCATGATGCGGTCTGAGAGTGAGCCATGGTTGGTGCCGATCCTCATCGCGCGTCCCAGCTCCTTGCAGAGTTCCAATAGCGGAGTGAACTCCTCACGGATTCTCTCCAGCTCATCCGCATACTGCTCATCCGTGTACTCACGGGTTTCAAATTTTTTCTTATCCGCGTAGTTCCCCGGATTCACGCGGACTTTCTCCACCCACTTCGCGGCTTCTAGTGCAGCGTCTGGCTTGAAATGAATGTCTGCCACCAGCGGGACATCACAGCCAGCAGCGCGCACTCCATCGCGGATGTGTTCTAGGTTTTCAGCGTATTTTCTAGTCTGAGCAGTCACGCGTACTATCTCACATCCCGCCTCAGCAAGCTCGAGAATTTCCGCCACACAAGCATCCGTATCGCGTGTGTCTGAAGTAATCATAGACTGAATACGGATGGGGTTATCACCACCTATGCCGACGTTTCCGACCATGATTTCACGAGAGCTCCTGCGCTGATACGCGAAGAGATCTGGACAATAAGAGAGTGCTGAGTGTGCTGAATCTGTCATTCTGAAATGATCTATAACCTAGTTTCCGCTAGACGTAAACAGAGGAACGCTTTAATTTATCAAGAATAATGGCGGAGACAGTACAGGCAGTGATCACAGGCGGGCAGGGGACTCTAGCGCAGGCAGTTTCTATTAGCCTCGCTGATGCGGGGATGACCGTGCACAGCCCTGGTAGAAATGAGTTAGACGTTAGCTGTGCTGAGTCGGTCACTAGTTATTTTAGTAGTCGAGAAAAGCTAGACCTACTCATCTGTAATGCTGGGATCACTGATGATGAAATTCTGCTTAAAATGTCTGAAAAAAACTGGGATTCTGTCATGGGTACGAATCTGAAGGGTGCGTTCCTATGCGCACAGGCTGCGGCTAAAAAAATGATCAAACAAAAGCGCGGGCACATTGTTTTCATCTCCAGCTTTTCCGCATTTCACCCACCTGCGGGGCAAGCCAACTATGCAGCCGCTAAAGCCGCTCTCACAGGTCTCGCCATTTCACTAGCGCAGGAGTTAGGTAGCAGAAATATCCGTGTCAATGTCGTCATTCCTGGGTTCATGGAGACGAAGATGACACAGAATTTATCAGACGAAGTACACAGAGCCGCGAAACAAAAACAT
>CAKZMG010000070.1 GCA_937128235.1 uncultured Verrucomicrobiales bacterium | reverse complement strand
TCATCAGAGCTTTCCAAGTTGGTAGCAAATGCGTTTCTAGCACAGAGAATTTCTTCTATTAATTCTATATCGGCACTTTGTGAGAAGACAGAGGCTGATGTGGATGAGGTGGCAAATGCCATTGGTATGGATTCAAGGATAGGACCTAAATTTTTGAAGGCATCGGTTGGGTTTGGAGGTTCTTGCTTCCAGAAGGATTTATTAAACTTGGTGTATCTGAGTGGTCACTTTGGTCTCCCAGAGGTCGCTGATTACTGGCAGGCGGTAATTAATATGAATGAGTGGCAGAAGGAGAGGTTTTCTACTAAGATTGTTCAGACTTTATTCAATACTGTGAGAGGGAAGAAGATAGGTGTTTGGGGGTTTGCATTTAAGAAGGATACAAATGACACGCGTGAATCTGCTGCTATTTATGTCTGTAGAGACCTGATTATGGAGGGCGCGAATGTTGCGATCTATGACCCACAAGTAGGAAAGGAGCAGATCTACGCAGACTTAGTGTATTTGGGTATGGAGCGTGAGGTGCTAGAAAAACATATTACTTTCTGTGCATCATGTGAAGAGGCAGCGAAAGATGCGCATGGTGTGGCTATTCTAACAGAATGGGATGAGTTTAAGACGGTAGATTTCGAGAGTGTTTATCAAAATATGTTTAAGCCAGCTTTTCTGTTTGATGGTAGAAATATTATTGATGCTAAAGCTGTGAGAGCAGTTGGATTTGATTTCTACTCAATAGGAAAAGGCTAATAGAAACACAGGATATGTCTAAGAAAATACTAATCACTGGTGGAGCTGGATTCCTAGGATCTAACTTGTCAGAGCGCTTGCTGAATGAGGGAAATAAAATTTATTGTTTAGATAATTTTTACACTGGATTTAAGAGAAATATCGAACATTTGTTAGATCATCCAGATTTTGAATTGATTGAGCATGATGTGATTGAGCCGCTTGATAAACTTAATTTAGATGTAGATCAGATTTATAATTTAGCGTGCCCGGCATCACCGCCGCATTATCAAGAAGATCCTGTTTTCACTACGAGGACTGCAATATTCGGTGTGATCAATTGTTTAGAGCTAGCGAGAAAGACGGGAGCTAGAGTATTCCAGGCTTCAACTTCTGAGGTCTATGGTGATCCATTAGTGCATCCTCAGCCAGAAGAATACTGGGGAAGTGTGAACCCTATCGGAATACGCTCATGTTATGATGAAGGTAAGCGGGTGGGAGAGACTTTGATGTTTGACTATCATCGCCAACACGGTGTGGATATTCGGATAGTGAGAATTTTTAATACTTATGGTCCTAGGATGAATCCCGAAGATGGGCGCGTAGTTAGCAATTTTATCGTTCAGGCACTGCGAGGTGAGGATATAACTATTTATGGTGACGGAAAGCAAACGCGCTCATTTTGTTATGTAGATGATCTGTTAGAGGGGTTTGTAAGGTTGATGAACCAGAACGAAACAGTAGGTCCTGTCAACTGTGGTAATCCTGGCGAGTTTACGATGCTGGAGCTAGCTGAGAAGGTGTTAGATAAGGTGGATAGCAATTCGAAGCTGACATTTCATCCTCTTCCAGGAGATGATCCTAAGCAACGAAAGCCAGATATTACATTGGCAAAAAAGTATTTAGATTGGGAGCCAAAGGTGGCTTTAGATGAGGGTCTTGAAAAGGCAATAGGATATTTTAAAAAAGCAATAAAATAAGCATATGAAAATAGCAATAGTAACTGGTTCAGCGGGACTTATAGGTTCAGAGTCTTGTAAACAATTTGAAAAAGATGGTTTCCATGTGATAGGAATTGATAATGACATGCGTCAGTATTTTTTCGGACAAGAGGCATCAACATCCGAGACGGAAAAAGCATTATCATCTGAATTGACAAATTACACTCATGAGAATGTAGATATCCGTGACAGTGATGCGATTCACTCTCTATTTGAAAAATATGGAAAGGAAATCAAGGTAGTCATACATACGGCAGCTCAACCATCCCATGATTGGGCAGCACGGGAACCTCTAACTGACTTTGGGGTTAATGCTGTGGGTACAGTGAATCTACTAGAAGCTACAAGGCAGTTTGCACCTAATGCGGTTTTCATTTTTACGAGCACTAACAAAGTTTATGGTGATACACCTAACTTCTTGCCTTTAGAGGAAAAGGAGACTCGTTGGGAGATTTCAGAAGATCATCCCTTTTTTAAAGGCATTGATGAAAGTATGTCTATCGATAATTGTAAACACTCAGTTTTTGGTGCTAGTAAAGTAGCTGCAGACATTATGGTGCAAGAATATGGAAAGTATTTTGGAATGAAAACAGGAGTATTTAGAGGAGGCTGCCTGACTGGCCCAGCCCATGCTGGAGCGGAACTCCACGGTTTTTTAGCGTATTTAATGAAGTGCATTGTTCATGAAAAACCATACCGTATTTTTGGCTACAAAGGTAAGCAAGTGAGAGATAACATTCATTGTCATGATTTAGTATCAGCATTTAAGAGTTTTTATGAGGCACCACGTTGTGGAGAAGTCTATAATATTGGGGGGGGACGACACTCAAATTGTTCTATGCTAGAGGCTATCTCAATAGGCGAAGAGCTCAGTGGAAAGAAATTAAATTATACATACGAAGAAGACAACAGGATTGGTGATCATATTTGGTATGTTAGTGATGTGAGTAAATTTCAGAGTCATTATCCTGAATGGTCTTTTAAGTATGACCTGAGAGGAATATTGGTTGAGATTTATGAAGCTATAGAGAAATCTTAGGACAGTGGCAGCACCATTTGAGATAACTGACGTAATAGGCACGCCTTGTTTAAACGCAAGTGTTTCAGAATTACTCAAGTTTTTAGAAGCAAGCAAATCTGATTTATTAACTGTAGATTTTACAAATGTTCATATTACAGCGGCTAGGTATCTGGAGCCAGAGTTTAAAAGATTAACTGACCAATACGATTATTTTGTTCCGGACAGCCAGGTCTTGAAATGGGCAGTGAATCTATGCGGGGGTAAGATGAATGAAAGAGTGTATGGGCCAGAGTTTTTAGCATACTGTATTCGTCACAGCAGAGCTGATACTAAACATTATTTGTTGGGAGGAAATCAAAAATGCTTGGATAAGCTTATTGAAAATATTGAGAGATCTCCAGGAGAGTATAATATTTGTGGTAGTAGAAACGGTTATTTCAAGGATGAGGATGGAGAAGATATAATTTCAGACATTAAAAAATCTGATCCTGATTTCATATGGATTGGATTAGGCACACCTAAACAGCAGAAATGGATTATTGAAAACGCTCCCAAATTTAAAAAAGGAGTTTTTCTTGCAGTGGGATTTGCGTTTGACGTTAATGCAGGAACAAAAAAAGATGCACCTGTGATATTGCAGAAACTGGGGTTGACCTGGTTTTATAGGTTAATCTGTGAGCCAAGAAGGCTGTGGTGGAGGTATCTCAAGTACAATTCGGTTTTTATCTATGCTTTGATGAAGCAAATAGTTAAGAATGTGCTTAACAAGCGATGATTTAAAAGAAAGCAAATCAAGATAGCAATGTAGTATGAAAAAAGCGTTAATTACAGGTATAACAGGTCAAGATGGTTCTTATTTGGCGGAGTTTTTGTTAGAAAAAGGTTATGAGGTGCATGGTATAAAGAGGAGGGCTTCTTCTTTTAATACTCAGAGGGTAGATCATATTTATCAGGATCCACATATTGAGAATACTCGGTTTCATTTGCACTATGGAGACTTGACGGATACTTCTAATTTAACACGTCTTCTGAGTGAGATTCAGCCTGATGAAGTTTATAATTTGGGAGCACAGTCACATGTTGCGGTGAGTTTTGAGTCTCCAGAGTACACTGCTGATGTGGATGCTATTGGGACGCTGAGGCTGCTGGAGGCGATTCGTTTTCTAGGACTGGAAAAGAAGACTAAATTTTATCAGGCATCTACGTCTGAGCTATATGGTGAGGTGCAGGAAATTCCACAAAAAGAGACGACTCCATTTTACCCGAGGTCACCCTATGCTGTGGCTAAGATGTATGCATATTGGATCACGGTAAATTATCGTGAGTCATATGGTATGTATGCTTGTAATGGGATTTTGTTTAATCATGAGTCTCCTCGCCGGGGTGAGACGTTTGTGACGAGAAAGATTACACGTGCAGTGGCTAATATTTCGCAAGGTCTTGAGGAGTGCTTGTATCTAGGAAATATGGATGCGCTGCGTGACTGGGGACATGCTAAGGATTATGTGCGAATGCAGTGGATGATGCTCCAGCAGGAGAACGCAGAGGATTTTGTGATTGCTACGGGTAAGCAGATTTCTGTTAGAGAATTTGTCAAGATGAGCGCTTCTGAAGCGGGTATAGAGCTAGAATTTTCTGGTGAAGGAGTGGACGAAATAGCGACTGTAGTTAAAGTGGATAAATCACTCGCTGTAGCCGTAGAGGTGGGTGATGTTATTGTGAAAGTAGATCCTCGGTACTTCAGACCTGCTGAGGTGGAAACTCTTCTTGGAGATCCTACAAAGGCAAAGGAAAAACTCGGATGGGTTCCAGAGATTACCGTTGAGGAAATGTGTGCCGAGATGGTAGCAAATGACTTAGATCAAGCTCGCCGTCATGCGCTACTAAAATCACACGGTCACGATGTGTCTGTGGCTGTGGAATAATTTAGATGATGAGCAAAAAACTACTTATATTTGGTGCCAGAGGCATGGTTGGTTCAGCTCTTGTTAGAGCAGCACGTGAGCGAGGTGTCACAGAAATTTTAACACCTACGAGTAACGAGCTAGACTTGTGTAATCAGGAAGCAACAGAGGCATACATTGCTGAGCAGAAACCAGATGAAGTGATAGTAGCAGCTGCCAAAGTGGGCGGAATCCATGCGAATAGCACGTATCCAGCTGACTTTATTTATATTAATATGATGATCGCAGCTAACACGATCCACGGTTCATTCAAGGCAGGGGTGAAGCGCTTACTTTTTTTAGGTAGTTCATGTATCTATCCTAAGCTAGCACCACAGCCGATGGCTGAGAGTTGCCTTCTTACAAGTGATTTAGAGCCCACGAATGAAGCTTATGCGATTGCTAAGATTGCTGGGTTGAAACTCTGTGAATTTTATCGGAAACAATACGGAGTAGTTTATCATTCTGCGATGCCTACGAATCTATATGGGCCGGGTGATAATTACCA
>CAKZMG010000069.1 GCA_937128235.1 uncultured Verrucomicrobiales bacterium | reverse complement strand
TCTCTTTTTTTGTGTCTAGACCTTATGCTGTATTGACTTTTTATCTAATTCCACACATACCCATTACATGTCAACAGCACTACCAGCCAGACCAAGGTCAGCACCAACACATAAATCTCATATAGCTATCGTCGCTTCCATTTATAACGAGCAATACACAAATGCTCTTTTGGAAAACGCAAAAGACGAACTATCAATAATACTGCCTAATACTCAGCTGGATATAGCTAGAGTACCAGGTGCATTTGAAATTCCCGTTGCCTGCGAACTCTTATTAAGTGGCGACAATCCCCCAGACGCCATTATTGCGCTAGGGGTCATTATCCAAGGACAGACTAAGCATGCTGGAATGGTAGCAGAAGCAGTGACTAATAATCTCCAAACCATGGCAATCCGCCATAAAAAGCCAGTCATCCACGAAGTATTGTTAGTAGAAGACGAAAAACAAGCCTATGCTAGATGCATGGCTGCAAATTTAAACCGAGGAAGAGAAGCTGCTAGATCCGCTCATACCATGGTAGAGCTTGTCCAGGCGATGAACCCGGACAAAATTAAAAAACACATCGCTTTTACTAAAAAATAATCATGTCTAGCCGAAGAGAAATCAGAGAAGCTGCCATCCAGTTTCTATACTGTAATGATTTAGAAGAAGGAGCTCCCGCAGATAATGCCTCTGCTGCCTTCTGGGAACTCTTATTAGAATCTGACTTTTCTAAGCTAACTAAAGCTTCTGTAAAATCTGTTCTTCATCTAAACCAAGGCAGACAGAAACGCTACGTCAAGTTAGTTGAGAAAGCACCTGAACTAGAATCGCTCATCGCTGCTGACCCAGATGCTAAAAAGCTAGGACGCGCACTCACTGCCATCATCAAGAGCGAGAATAAATGGCAAGCACTGATCGACAGCATGAGTCGCATTTTTAAACCTCAAAATGAAGAAGTGCAAACTGATCTTTCTGACGTATTACAACAAATCTATCTCCTAAATAACACTTTAGCTGAACAACGTAAAAATTGGACTGCGCAACTTGCAGATCATCCACATTTTAAATCAAAAGCTGAATCCGTAACCGCAAGCATTGCCGCACTACAAAGAGTATCTGACCGAATTACCATGGTGCAGAATCCAACTCTTTTCCCCACCCACTCGGATGTCGCTCACCTAGTGTCAACTGCAGATAAAATGGGCTCAATGCGCGATGCTGTTGATGCGAAAGTACAATTAGTCATATCAAATAAAGCAACGATCGATGACACGATCCACTCAGTTGTAGAAAATTATATCCCAGAGAGAATTGATCCTGTTGACCGAGCTATACTAAGGCTCGCTACTGCTGAAATTTTATTTGATTCAGAATTACCTGCACCAGTTTCTATTAATGAGGCGATAGAAATTTCTCAAAAATTCGCCTCTTCAGACTCGTCGAAATTTATCAACGGAATCCTGGATAAGATCTACAAATCTATCGCACAAACAAGCTAAGACACTTTACTAAGTATGAGCAATAATTTCACAGTCCTTGGAACAGAAAATATTCCCAATAGAGCCTCTCTCATTATCCCTGGGAGACTCAGCCATTCAGAGATGCTCACACTTGAGCAACAGCTCCAAGGTCGTAAAATTATCTGGCTGTGCGAAGAAAACGTCATTCTACCTAACGAGACCGAGAACTATCTCGCAACTCAGAATGCTGAAGCGGCTTCGTTTTCAGTCAATGACCCAAATTTAGAGAAAGTAGGTGCACAGCTCTACAATGATCTCAGTGAAAATGGCGTTGCTATTTTCCTCCCTGGCAAAGTCAATGCGCTTCACGGAGCCGCGTCCCATATCGAAGCCACTACACTAGCTGCTCTGTGCTCACTCAGGCTCCCAGTCACACCGCTCGCTGTCCATGACCCCATGGAAACTCGCTTAAACACCACCTCAGGCCTTCCAGGTTCTTACTTAGTATTCAAGCCTGAAATCTCAGCCGATAAAGTGAATCCAGCCAAATGGCAGCAAGCAAATCTACTAGGTATTTCCGAAGCATTTAGCCAGCGGCCATTCCTTAATGAATCACTAGCTTACAACCTCCTCAAAGGACTAAAGCTCAATTCCAGCGTCAAAATCATCGATGGGACGAACGACCAAGAGAGAACTTATGGAGTCATCCTAGGTGTCGCACTCGCCTTTGCTAAATACCTAAAAGAACAAACCCAAAAAGACAGAGTCGCCATCATCCTGCCGCCTGGCATCGGCGGACTAGTCGCAAACTTAGCTGTCCTCTTCGCTGGAAAAGTACCAGTAAACATCAATTTCACCGCTAGCCATGAAGCTATCAAATCCAGCATCGCTCAAGCAGATGTTGATAAATTCATCACAGCTGATCCATTCGTAAGAAAAGTAAGTGACTTCCCTTGGCCTCCAGTCAGAGACCTCATCCACGTAGAACGCATCCTCCCAAACCTCAAAAAATCCATCAAACGCTGGGTGATCGTCACCAAGATTTTCCCTACTGATATGATCGCGAAGTTCGCGAAAATCAAGAAAACTGGTGGTGATGAAGAAGCCGTATTACTCTTCACTTCTGGCTCATCTGGTTCTCCTAAGGGAGTCCCCCTCACCCACCGAAATCTACTAGCCAACGTCTGCCAGTTTAGCACCAGATTAGGGCTCCTGCCAGGCGATTCATCTCTTCTCGGTTGCCTACCGCTCTTTCATTCATTCGGTTGCACTGCCACACTCTGGTTCCCTATCATCCAAGGGATAGAAATAGTCTCCTATCCCAGCCCGCTAGATACCAAGCGCCTAGCAGAACTCATAGAGACAAATAAAGTCACCTTCCTGCTTTCTACCCCAACATTCCTCAGAGGATATATGCGCAGAGTTAAACCTGAGCAATTGGAATCAGTCAAACTCGTCGTCACTGGTGCAGAAAAGCTACCAACATCACTAGCTGAATCATTCCACAAGAAATTTGGCATTTATCCGCTCGAAGGCTATGGTCTAACAGAAACCTCACCAGCAACAAACTTCAACATCATCAACGTCCCTACTGAGACTCCAGAACCAGACCTCAGTGCATCAAAAACAGGATCAGTCGGACAGTTCCTAGCAGGAATAGCTGTAAAAATGACGAACGCAGCTACCGATAAAGAATGCGATATCGATCAATCAGGAATCATCTGGCTCAAGGGAGCAAATATTTTCCCTGGCTACCTCAACAACGAAGAAAAAACCGATGAGGTATTCGAGGACGACTGGTTTAAAACTGGCGATGTGGGTAGAGTTGACTCTGACGGTTTTCTACATATCGAAGGAAGAATCTCCAGGTTCTCTAAAATAGGAGGAGAAATGGTTCCTCATGAAACGCTCGAAGCTGCCATCATCGAAGTCCTCGGATTAGACGATGAAACTGAGCGTAAAGTTGCCGTAGTGGGAGTTCCCGATGAGAAGAAGGGCGAAGCCATCATCTTACTTTCATGTATCACAGACGCAAACACTGTCTCACAAGCATGTATCGATCTACGCTATAAATTGTTAGATGCTAAAATACCGTCACTCTGGTGCCCAAGAGAAATCTTGCCAGTCAGTGAAATCCCTATCCTAGCCTCTGGTAAACTCGACATAAAAGGCTGTGAAAACCTAGTAGCTGAATTACGCTAAGCGCTAAATGCCCACCCTATTTCGATCTCATGCCTAACAAAGACACCAATCTTATTAGGTTTGATGACTTCATGCAGCATGCCCTGCACCACCCAGAGACAGGTTATTACGCGAGTAGCATCCAGACAGTTGGTGCATCAGGAGACTTCTCCACCACCGCCACACTCAGCAATGTTCTAGGTAAAGCAATTGCGCAATCAGCAACAGAATGGTCGCGCAAAAACAAAACTCTGCTCAATCTCATTGAAGTTGGTGGGGGTGATGGCTCGCTCGCAGAGTCCATCATTAAATCTATTCCATTCTATAAACGCTGGAAACTTCACTATCACATTGTAGATAGTTCAATTCCTCTCACTGAGAAACAACAGCAAAAAAATAAACTCTCTAACAGAGTGACCTGGAACAGTGAAATGAAAGCTGCACTAGCCAAATGCAAAGGAACCGCATTCATCTTTTCCAATGAACTAGTCGATGCCTTTCCTGTTAGAGTTTTTAAAAAATCTGATACTCACTGGAATGAACTTTACCTTCATAACCAAACGGAGCATTTCCTCCCCTGCTCAGACACACTTCCAGAGTCATCAGCCTTAGAACACAGCACCCATTACACTGGGCAGCGTATTGAAATTCACCAGTCATATCGTGAATGGATGCAACAATGGTTACCATCCTGGAAATGTGGAGAACTTCTAACGATCGATTACGGCGACACGCACCCAAAAGTTTATTTCCGAATGCCGCAGGGAACACTAAGAGCATACTCTCATCATCAGAGACTCACGGATGTAGCAGTTTATCAAAACCCTGGAAAACAAGACATCACAGCAGATGTAAATTTCACAGATCTTATCGAATGGGGCAAGCAAGACGGACTAGAGACCACTTCACTCATGACACAGCGGGACTATTTAACACCCCACATCAGCTCATCACCAGAAGACAGATTTCTCATTCATCCTGATGGTGCCGGCACAGCCTTCAAAGTCCTACGCCAACAAAGAACAGAATGACACTTGTAACCAATCGCCTTCATTCACTTATCTATAAGTATGAAGACAACTAAAAATATACTCGCTGCCATCACTCTAACAACTGGCCTAGCACTCAATTTAAACGCCGAACCAGAGAAAGAGAAACCCGAGAAGATCCTCCACAAAATCACAGTGGAAAAACTCGAAGTGGAACTACAAAAAACTCCGCGTTTCAGCTTCACAGGTCCTAATGTTAAAAATCAACATGAGAACAAGGAATGGCTTGAGATCGAAGCAAAAATTAATATCGAGACCGTTTCAAAGCTAGACTTTCTACCCAGCCTAGACGCCACATTCTATATCGTCACTAAGATCAAAGGAAAAGAAAAAGGTAAAAGTGAATACATCAAATCTGAGAAAAGCATTACCTTCAAAAACGTAAACATCGAAAACGGTGAAGCATGGGTATGTGCCTACGTAGACCCAGATACTCTCCGCGTCATCACTGGTGACAAACGCCCTAAAGTCGCAGACATCACTGGAATAGCTGTCACCATAAACAGCGCTAATCTACATAAAGGCGAAGACAACGCATTTCTACCATACGCTGAAGAAATCTATGATCGATCAGTCCTCAAGAAACTAAAGCGAAATAAAAATAAAAACGTTAGATGGTGGACACTCGTTCCTAAATCTGACCACTCAATACTAAGCTTACAAGAGACTCCATTTAGTGCCATCTTTTCAGACCGCTACCCTAGGGCAATGATCCCCCAGAAAATGGAGTTTGCTTTAAAATAAGCCTATATTTATTTCCCTAACAATTCCAAAAAGAAAGGTAGTATTTTTTTATAGAGTGAATTCTTACCTCCGCGCGAGAGCTGATCAGTCACTAGCTCCGCGCTGGAGTCACTATCTGCTGGACCGTGCAGATCTAACTCATGCCCGCCACATTGAAGTTGATGACGTAAATGCTTACTTCCCTTTTCTCTACTCACACAGACCGTAACGCCATCAGAAATCACCTCTATTTTCCCGATAGCAGCACTGTTCACATCCTCAGAAAGCTCTACATCCACTATGCTACCTTTATCAGTAAGAAAACGATAACTCCCAGAGTCTTCCTTATCTGAAATCAAATCTTGAGTACGTTCCCAGCCTGCCATTTCAGTAAACCAAGCCAATAACTGAATACCAGAAACTTTGTGCTCAGGATTCACAACAATTTTCACCTTGCTCACATTCTTCAGCGACTTAGATGCCGTTGGATCATCGTATAATGACGCAATGGCTAATCTAAAATGATATGTTCTAGTCCATGCCAGATCTTGAACTGTTAGGTTCACTTGACGGATTGCCTCAGTGATTTTCTCAAACTGTTTCGCTGTATCAATCCATGCTGAACTGTCGATAACTAGCCTATCTATCCTTCGGTATAAACTCTCACTAAACATACTACTCAGATTCCCCTGCCACCAAAAAATAAGAGGCAAATCACTCTGTAAATGGGCAAAAATGGTGTTTCTAAATCTACCTCTGGAATGACCTGTTAGATGAAATGCTATCTGCTCGCAGCAAACTGACTTCCGACCATGTGCTAAATGACAATGTGCAGTAATCCACGCTCTAACAGAAATCTCCTCAATGCTTTTATCCAGCCCAATCAGTAACGCACGGCATGCATGCTCACGGGTAATTTCTCGAATAATGTCTGAGTTAACATGCAAAGCACCACTCGCCTCAGAATACACCGCTAGGTTCATTAGCGAAGCATTAGTCCGAGCTTCATCCGCCTCCCAGAGTATTCGTAATTCGCGTTCTATTTTCTCTACTGGCACCTCTTTGCCAAGCATCGCTGCATTATCAGGAACAGTCATTTTTCTTATCAGTAAATTCTATTTGATTTATAGCCTACGCCAAGTATTACCATCCTTCTCTAACAGATCATCCGCGGCTTCAGGTCCCCAAGAACCAGCCACGAAATCTGCCATTTCAGGCTCTTTCCCTTTATCACTCTCATGCCAACCTCTATGAATATGATCAATAAATTTCCAAGCTTCTTCCACTTCATCCCGACGTGCAAAGAGAGTTGCATCGCCAGCCATCGCATCTAACAGAAGTCGCTCATACGCCTCTGGGCTACCTTTTCCGAAACTAGTAGAATAGTGAAAATCCATTTTCACTGGCTCCAGTCTTAGGGTCGTCCCAGGAAGCTTAGATACCATCCTCAGAGAAATCCCTTCGTCAGGCTGAATCCTAATCACCAAAACATTACCCTCATCAGTATCTCCTGGTGTGGCATTAAACAGCACGTTTGGTGCAGATCTAAAATGTACAGAAATTTCTGTAGCCTTCTTAGGCAAGCGCTTGCCCATTCTGATGTAAAATGGCACTCCACTCCATCTCCAAGTATCCACCATGCAGCGAAGCGCCACATAGCTCTCGGTCATGGATTCAGGGTCCACCCTATCTTCCTCCCTGTAGCCCACCACACTCTTGCCATGGACATGACCTGCTGTGTACTGCGCGCGCACCACATTTTCCGCCACCAGTTCAGGAGTGTCCCATTGGCGGAGCGAGCGGATCACCTTCACCTTTTCATCACGCACACCATCAGCACTCAGATCAGTAGGAGGCTCCATAGCCACTAAACTCAACAACTGCAGCAAATGATTCTGCACCATATCTCTCAGTGCCCCAGCCTTATCATAATAGCCGCCACGCCCACCTTCCATACCAAGATGTTCAGCACATGTGATCTGCACCTGCTTGATATAACGACTATTCCAGAGCGGCTCAAAGATCGCATTAGCAAATCTCAGCACCATAATATTCTGTGCTGTTTCTTTGCCTAAATAATGATCAATTCGGTAAGTATCCTTCTCCTCAAAAGTCTGATTCACCACCTTATTCAAATGCTGAGCACTCGGAAGATCCGTTCCAAATGGCTTCTCCACGATCACCCGTGACCAGCAACCCTCACTCGATTCATTCAATCCAGCCCCCTTAAGATGCTCTAAAATATCATCAAAATACTCTGGTGCACTCGCTATATAAAATAACCTATTCCCCTTTCCTCCTCGCTCCACATCGATAGCGTCTAAGCGATCAGCTAACCTCTTGTAACCATCCGCGTCCTGAAACTCACTCTGATGATACTCCACCGTGTTTTCAAAATCCTGCCAAATCTCCTCATCATGTCCATTTCTAGAAACCTCTTGGTTTAATTCCTTCAACCCCTCTCTAAACACTTCATTAGATTTATCTCTGCGAGCAAAACCAATAATTTTCACTCCAGGAGGCAACTCACCATCGACAGCTAAATTATACAACGCAGGAATAAGTTTGCGGTGAGTTAGATCACCTGTGGCACCAAAAATAACTACCGTGCACGCCTCGGGACGTGACCTTGATACTAAATCTTCTCTAAATGGATTGCTCATAGATGGATGAACCATTGCCCATATTCAGCATTTAGCCAAGTGGTAACTTTGTCTTAAAATGTTACTTTTTCCTGAATTGTAGTTTGCTCAAAACCTAAATCTCGCTACACTTTTCTCTAACATGCCATCAGAACCAATAGCAGACCAACGCTTCAATAATTTCGTCCTTCTCCAAGCACAAAACGCAGGACTATTCCTAGGCCAACTTCCGCACCCAGCCACAGGTCAGAAATCTGTCAACCTCGTTGCAGCTCAGAGCGTCATCGACTCCCTGCAGATGCTCGCCACCAAGACCACTGGAAATCTAACAGCAGAAGAGCACACTCTACTCACTAAAGCCATAGACAACCTCACCCACCTCTACAAAGAAGCAGAAGACTTAGGCTAAAATAATTACCAATTTCAAATCTCAAATTTACTTCATGAAAACACCATTCTTTATACTCGGTCCCTGTGGACTAGAAAGCGAGGACTTTGCCTGGGAAATGGCGCGTGCCATCAAACCTATCGCAGATCGTCTCGGCATCGACTACTACTTCAAAGCATCCTACGATAAAGCAAACCGTACCTCTGGCGATGCCTTCCGCGGACCAGGAGTAAAAGAAGGAACCCGCATCCTCGGTGAAATCTCTAAGGAACTCGGAGTCAAAGTCACCACAGACATTCACCATCCACATGAAGCAGAAATAGCTGCTGAACATATCGATCTCCTCCAGATCCCCGCCTTCCTCTGCCGCCAGACAGACCTCATCGAAGCCTGTGCCAAAACTGGACGCACCGTAAACGTCAAGAAAGGTCAATTCCTCGCACCACTAGACACCGTAAACATCGCTCAGAAACTCCATTCCTATAATTGCGATGACTTCTACATCACCGAGCGAGGTTCCAGCTTCGGCTACAACAACCTCGTAGTAGATATGCGCTCACTCTACATCATGCGTGAAGAAGGCATCAGAGTCATTTTTGATGCCACCCACTCAGTCCAGCGTCCAGGCGGACTAGGCGGCTCTACTGGGGGCGATGGCTTCCTCGCTCCAGTTCTAGCACGTGCTGCCGTAGCCACAGGCGTAGATGGAGTATTCATGGAAACTCACTCAAACCCAGCAAAAGCTCTATCTGATGGTCCAAACCAGATCCCACTCACTGAGATAGAAGCCGTCATCCAGAAACTTCTAGCCGTCCACAAAGCCGCACACAGCGAATAAATCAGAGTCATAAAATTTAACACCCTATCAATGCATCGCCAACTCGCCATTCTTCTTCTCAGCTCAGCAGCACTCATCGCAGTCGCAGATGCAGATGAACTCACGCAGAAAGCGGGCGAATCCATTGAGAAGACAAAGAATAAAATGCCAGCCATGGAAATACTACCCGCGGGCAGTGTTCTCAAAAAAATAAGCATCCCGAGATACAACAAAAACTACACCCCATCCTCATTACTCACCGCTGAGCAGTTTGAAGTCATCAGCGATGAAGAAATACACGGACACAAAGTAGGCATCTCGCTCTATGATAAGGACGGAAAAATAAAAACCCGCACTCTGCTCAATTCTGTAAACTATAACCAGTCCACTGGTCTCATCACTAGTAAGGAGAACTTAACTTTTTCTGGGGGGACATTCACTGCTTCAAGTCAAGGAGTTACACTAGACTGGAAAAATCACCGTGGTTTTTTACTAGGCAAAAACGAAACCATCATCTACCTTAAGAAACCTACTTCAATGACAAATTCCGAAAAGCAACCTGTCAAAAATAAAGCTGAATCAAAGCTTAGTATCAAGCCTAAGAAACTCAGTGCAGCTGCCGCAGCCACAGCCGCAGTCATCTCTTCCCCCACATTACTCACCGCACAAGACCTAGCTCAGATCGACAAGCTCTCGCAGCCATCCACAGCTCTCTTCATCCAGCAACTTGAGGAATCCAAAGCAGCATTGGAAGCCACCGCAGCAGCAGAAGCTAAAATAGCAGCCATTCGCAAGGAACTCTCAGACCAGCTAGGAACTATTCCTAAAATAGACAAATCACAGCCAGTCCCGCCTGAGCTAATCCCCACCAAAGGAAAAGAATTTATCCACATCATCAGTGATCGACTTCTATTTGATGCTAAAAAAGGAATCTTCGTCTATGCAGGAAATGTCAAAATCACGCATCCTAAATACTCATTCACCTGTGACGGTGAACTCAAAATCATCCTCAGCGAAGCTGCTACTGCCAAGAAGCTCAAACCTGAAGAGCGTGCTAAACTCAAACCAAATGACCTCTTTGATGACGTCAGCCAGATCATCGCCACAAAAAATGTAATCGTGCGCGGAAAAGACAACAAAGGCAGACCAGTCTCAGCACTCACCCAGCAGCTAAGTTACAATAAAGCCACTGGAAACATCATCCTAAAAGGTAAAAACTCTCGCATTACCACAGCTGATGGTCAGCTAAAAGTAGTCACACGAAATGGCTACCTCAAGCTAGACCAGGACATGAACGCCTCAGGTGAAGGAACCGCCACAGACTTCAGCGTCCCTGATAATGTTAAAAAACCGAAAACCAAACCGAAGTAACAAGTAATTTCAATCACATGCCGACGGCAACCAAAGCAATAACCACCGACAGAACGCAGGCTGGGCAAGAAACCCCATCCATGCGCAAAGCCACTAAATTCCTGCTAGGCTCGCAGGGTCTCGTAAAGACATACGGTGGCAGAGCAGTCGTAGAAAACGTCAGCATCACCGTTGGTGAGGGAGAAATAGTAGGGCTTCTCGGTCCCAATGGTGCAGGTAAGACCACCACTTTCTACATGATCGCAGGGCTCGTCCCGCCCAATGAAGGCGTAGTCACCTTTGGCGGAAATGACATCACTGAGCTACCCATGCACAAGCGCGCAAGGCTAGGCATGGGCTATCTCCCCCAAGAAGAATCCATCTTCCGCAAGCTCACAGTCAGAGACAATCTGCTCGCAGTTCTAGAAACTCAAAAAGGTCTCAGCAAAAAAGACCGCATCCACAAAGCTGACCAGCTCATGGAAAGATTCCGCATCACCAAGCTCAGAGACTCTGAAGCGCTCACCCTCTCTGGAGGAGAGAAGCGTCGCCTCAGCATCGCCCGCTGCCTCTGCACAGACCCCAAACTACTCATGCTAGACGAGCCGTTCGCGGGAGTTGACCCAAAGGCAGTAGAAGACATTCACCGCATCGTTAGCGAACTACGCGAGCAAGACGGACTCTCCATCCTCATCACAGATCATCACGTCAGGGAAACTCTCAAGATCGTTGACCACGCCTACGTCATGGACGATGGACAAGTCATCCTACAAGGCGCAGCAGAAGAAATAGCTAACGACCCACTTGCCAAAAAACACTACCTAGGAGAAGACTTCACACTCTAACATTTCAATCTAACAATTTCTAATAACCAACAATTCTAATACACAAGGTCTCATCAACCAAGACCAATGACTCTTGACCGATGACCAATGACAGAGCTCAGCTCTACAATTTTCCGCCTCACTGGACGAGCCAGTGGAGAGCGATGTTAAACAACAAAACGAAAGGAAA
This sequence comes from uncultured Verrucomicrobiales bacterium, assembly GCA_937128235.1. Classification (GTDB taxonomy): domain Bacteria; phylum Verrucomicrobiota; class Verrucomicrobiia; order Verrucomicrobiales; family Akkermansiaceae; genus Rubritalea. The sequence goes on along the minus strand of CAKZMG010000069.1, from coordinate 17,834 downwards.
AACAAAAATGCAAACAAGCAATGCAAACCCACAGGTAACTATCACAGTCCGTCACGAATCAGTAACCGACTCAATCCGTGATTTCGTGCAAAAGAAAATTGGCACACTCCACCTGGATTACCCCAAAATAATCGAGGCACGAGCGATACTCGACGTTCAGAAAAATCGCCACATTGCTGAAATCATCCTCTTCTGTGCTAACCACATCGTCATCGATGCATCCACTGAAGGCAAAGACATGTATGCGGCAATTGATCAGACCATTTCTAAGATCGCCCGCAGAATGCGCAAGCACAAGACCCGCCTACTCAAGCGCAACAAAGTAAAACCAGAGCAGAGCATCAAGCATCTCGATGAAAAAGTCTTCGCCTCTGACATCCTGGATACACACCCAGAAGAATCTAATGTAGATCCAGAGCCAATGATCATTCATCGTGAAAGCACCACGCTCAAGACACTCAAGAAGGAAGACGCTATCCTAGAGCTAGAACTCACCGATAGACCATTCCTCGTCTTCAACAACGAGCGCAGAGACGTTATGCAAATCATCTACAGACGCTCAGACGGCGACTACGCCATCATCGAGCCATAAAAAATAATACAAGCAGTTCAAAACACATCCCTAACAAAAGGTATTGTAGATTCACTCTGCAATGCCTTTTTCAATCTATAAATTCAGCACAAAAATCAAGAGGCGAGAAAACAGGAATTTGCGTGAGCTTAAAATCATTAGGATTTCTGGTAATCAACGCATCACACCCAGCTGATTCTGCACACCTCATCTGTAATGTATCCTCAAAATCTTTACTCGGTTCACTAAGAGCCTTCACAACCTCTCTTTTTGTAGCAGGAGCTATATCTACCCATGATACCAGATCCTCTATATACTCCAATGCAACCTCTCTGCCTGAACTCCTATTTGCGATATAAAAAAGATTACTTATTGAATGCCATGCTATAAAGGTTTCATGAGAAGTCTCCTCACACCATGACAAACATTTCATTGATGCCCCAAAGAACTCTCCTCGTCTTAAAGCCACATCAAGTAATATATTCGTATCGACAAATACACGCATCACAAGCGATTCAAAATTGCCTGTGCTCTAGGATCATCTGAAAGATCAGACTCTAACAATGGTGCAAATCTCCCAGCCCACTTCTCAGTAAAACGCCCCCCCATATCTCCACTCTCTTTACGAGATCCCCCCTCCTCTTCTTCAAAAACAGTAAGATAAACAGTCTCCCCCCTCACCTCAGCAACAATACGAGCCCCATCACGCAACTCAAGCTGCGAGGCAAAATAATCCGCTGGAAGTTCAAGTGTCTTAGTCATAAACTACTTATAAATCTATAAGTCTCCGAAGTCAAGAAACATAGAAAAAGCTCCATCGCTCTCCTATAAGCCGGATTCTGTCCATCCCGCATTCGCGAGACTGTGTGATCATTTGTCTTCCAGTTCCGGAGAACCAGCGTCATCTTGCGATGATCATGCGACTAATACCCGAGGATTCTAGTCGGGCGGGCACCCTTCCTCTGTTATGTCTTGCACCACGTGGGGTTTACCTTGCACTGTCGGTTACCCTTCAGCCGGTGAGCTCTTACCTCACCCTTTCACCCTTACCTGCTTCCTAAGAAACTGGCGGTCTTCTCTCTGCTGCACTGTCCGTCTGCTAAATTTCACAACTTAGCATCCCCCATTCTTCATGAGGCACGTCTCCCTATGGTGTCCGGACTTTCCTCTATGACTACTATTTCTAGCCGCCACAGCGATCACCCGGAGAGCGATGGATCTGCACCCTAGCCACCATTCTCTAAGATGCAACCCATTTTAATAACAAGCAGTTAAAAATCTGGCACAGTTTCTGCTATACGCACTGCTCTTCCTAGGTTAGAAATCTCGCCGACATGTCAGACATCGGTCTCCAGCAAAACTTATCTCAACAGCAAACTCTCTCGCCTAAGATGCGTCAGAGCCTAGAGATCTTGCAGGCAAATTCCTTAGAACTCAGCCAGCTTCTCCAGCAGGCCATTCTGACCAATCCCGCACTAGAAATCACCACTCAAGAAGAATCACTCCCAGAAGAATCTCCCACCGATGCCGAGCACGATGCCGAAACCATCTCAGAACTAGATGACCACGCGCGCGATGAATACATCACCACCAAAAGCTCCACAGCAGGTCCTAGCCAAGAAACTATCGACTATCTTTACGACTCCATCGTAGCTCCCCACTCCCTCCAGCAGCACCTCACCGAGCAGATCAACAGCGAGGATCTCCCCATAGAACTACGCACCGCCTGTCACGAAATCATTGCCAATATCAATGATCGCGGATTCCTAGACCAAGCCCTAACAGACATTGCCGTCACCAGCCCTCATCCACTAGATCTGTTAGAAAAATCCCTTATAAAAATCCAGCACCTAGACCCCGCAGGCGTAGGAGCGCATGATCTCAGGGAATCACTCCTTATTCAGCTACAGAAAAGAAATCTGTTAGGCTCCCTCGCTTACCAGATTGTATCCGACCACCTAACCGACCTTGCTCAGAAAAAATTCCCAGCCATTGCCAAGGAACTAAAAACCTCCATCGAAAAAGTAGTCGATGCAGCGAAACTCATCACCACCCTCACTCCGGATCCTGGCGCGGAATATGATCCCACTTCAAACCCCTACATTGTACCCGACATAAAATTCACTCAAGACACAGACGGAAGCTGGAAAGCCACTCTCACCAATGAACACATCCCAGAAGTCACCATCAGTCACGTTTACAAAGACCTCCTAGCCAGCTCTGCCGATAGCAAAACGAGAACTTACCTCAAGGAACAAATCAAAGACGGCAAGCAAATCATCACCGCCATCTCTCAGCGCCAGCACACTCTACTCAGAATCTCAGAAGAACTCATTAAGCGACAACAAGACTTCCTAAATCAAGGAGCCTCCGCCCTAAAACCTCTCACCATGAACGAGCTCGCAAAGGTCATAGAAGTCCACCCAGCCACTATCTCCAGAGCAGTCGCAGGCAAATACGCCCTCACCCCACACGGAGTCATCGAACTCAGAACCTTCTTCACCTCCGGCTACCAATCCAAGGACGGAGCCCAAATCTCCAACACCAGCATTAAAGACACCATCCAGAACCTCGTCCAAGAAGAGCCTCCAGCTAAACCCCTCTCAGACTCAGCCATAGAAAAACTCTTCGCAGCCAAAGGCCTAAAAGTCGCCCGCCGCACCATCGCCAAATACCGCGACCAACTAGGCATCCTACCTAGCCACCTGCGAAAGAAATTTTAAAACTAATAATCTAAGAGTTGCCGATCACTAAATCTGTGGTATATATATATCATACTGTTCATCAAATGAGCGGTCGGAAGTAGGAATACTACCCTAGATAAAATATGGGGGCGTTTTGGTTTCGACTGGATGTTGGAGGGATAGGTCGCATGTAGAGGTTGATCGGTTGGCCTCTTAAAAAGCCGTTCAAAAAAATAATTGCAGACTCTAATGAGCTCGCACTTGCTGCTTAATTGACAGCAACGCCGCCGCCTGATCGTTCACGTAGGGCCGCCGCGACAACTTAGTGAACTGGCTATGATCTCGGGTTTCCGGAGTGATTAGCGAGACTAAACAGGAAAATCGAGCGAGAGTCAGTGGTTAGCGAGCGACCTCTCCTCTAAACAAAAGTTGCTAACTAAACATGTAGAAACTTACTTAGAAGGCATTCAGGACATGGGTTCAACTCCCATCGCCTCCACCAATTTAAAAAGGCTCGGATTCAGTTCCGAGCCTTTTTTGTTACTGTTGATGTCCTCTATTTTCTATTTCTCTTTTGTAGAAAGATAGAATTTCTGGACGAGTTCGTGTGGAATAATCAGCCCCAAAGTTCTTGATGATCTCGCGATGTGGATTCCGATAAAATTTCCATGCTCATCAAACACGGGTGTCCCAGCATCGGCTGCATAGAGCGGTAGGCTGTGACGAATTGCCATTGGGAATGGTGCGCGTTTATCTGAGATAATTGACTTATCAACGAGCGGACCAAGCGAGATTTTCTTCTTCACCGCTCTGCGGCTGTCAGTGGCTATATTCCACAGCGGTCTAGAAAAATGATCGGGAGCCATAAGAAGCTGCCCAGCCACCACTCCATGAATCGCAGCCATTTCACCCTTCTCCGAGAACTTGATGATCGGCATATTGATCGGCTTCGGTAATTTCAGTAACACGAGATCTAGTTCTTTAGATCGAGCCACCTCGGTTACCAGAAACTTCATCTTAGGTAGCACGAGTTGAGCTGATTTCATTTTGCTAAACTCACTCGCTTTCGTGATCAAATGATCTTTAGCTACCGCAATCGCTCTCACATTCACACTCACTTTCCCTTTATTGCCTTTCCCTTTTATCAATAATGAATGGAAATGAGTTGGTTTTTCTTTTAACGGTAGCAACTTTGTGAACGCAGGATCATCCAAGCCCATAGTCACCTTGTAGCCTTGAGCGATGGAGATTGAGTCTTTAGGGGAAAAGTTCACAAGCGTGTTTTGATCCACCTGAGCTTCTCCCTTCTCATTGGTGTATTTCTTAAAAAAATCATAGGTTGGAATATGATTCACCTCCAAACGCTTCATCAGCTCAGCATGCACTAGCTTTATTTTTTCTGGATTAAAATTAGTTTTATAGAGACTACCGGTCTGTGGCGAACGCTTAGCATCTCCCCATACTTCAGATTTTTTTAGTCGCTCACTACCTAAATAGAATTGGTCGATCGCAGGAAAAATATTAAATCCAAGATGAGTAGCAGCACTACTATTAATGCCCACCAATTCACCCTTCAGATTAAAGATAGGTCCTCCAGAGTCTCCAGGCTGGATATTCATGTCCGAGTAGAGATAAAGCGGCACTTTATCCTTAACGATAACTGTAGTCACTCTCCCTATTCGCAGCTGAGCTGGGCGCCCTTTCTTGGCACCAGACGGGTGTGCGTAGGTATATATTATCTCTCCCAGTGCTGATGACTTTTTCGCAAGTTTAACAACAGGAAGATCTTTATTCTCTGGATTAGTAATCTGCAATAATCCTAAATCAATCTCTTCATTGTACCCTAGTTTTTTACCAGCATATGATTCGCCATTTTCTAAAGTGATTTTTAGCTTAGCATCATCACCCATCATTTTCACTACATGACCAGCAGTGAGCACATAGCCATCTTTTGAAATGATCACCCCACTAGCAAATCCGCCGCTATTGATAGCGACACAAGCCGAACGAACTGACGGCAGCGAGTTTCTTACAGCTTTAGTGAGCTCTAGTGGTGATTGAACTACTTTATTTGCCTTCTGAACCTCTTTTACTGGCGGCTCAAGCACATCAGGCTCTGCCATAACAGTGCTCGCTGAGAGAGCACATGCTAGTGTAAACGCCTTACTAAATCTACAGGATCGGTGAAACTTAAATACCATGAAAGAAACCTAGTGCTATGAAGCACTAAGTCAATTCCAGCTGTTATAAATATTTTTTGTTCTAGCACCAACTACCCCACCGGATGCCAAGTTGTCTTGATTTCTTGGAAGTCCATGATTGGGTATGGGCTGAGGTTACCTTTGCTGTTATCTCTGAAGACTACTCGTTTGACGTTTTCTGCTCCGAGCTCTCGCACGGATTTGCGTAATTCATTGTCAGATGAACAGACCGCTACAGCATTCACATCCATGTGACCTGAGAGAGTCGGGACCATGTCTGGAAGTTCGCCTGTGAGGACATTCACCACGCCGCCAGGAACGTCTGAGGTATGGATCACCTCTGCCAGCTCCATGGCTACCGTTGCCCACTTACTAGGAACAACGAGCAAGGTGCTATTTCCTCCCACGATGACTGGAGCCATCTGAGAAACGATTCCATAGAGGCCAGCTTTATCATCCAGTACTACTCCTACGATTCCTGTTGGAACTGGTGCACTGAAATTATAATGCGGACTACTCACAGGGTTCACACTGCTGTAAATAGCCTGGAACTTATCACTCCAGCCAGCATAGTAAACGAGAGCATCTACTGATTTCTCAACCTCTTTAATCGCTGATTTTTCGCTCATTCCAGACTCTTTTAGCACGCTAATAAACTGAGCTTTTCTGCCCTCTAACATTTCAGCGAGTCGGTAGAGAATCTGCCCCTTTAGATGCGGACTAGCACCCTGCCAGCCAGCTTGGGCTTTTCTGGTGGCTACCACAGTGTTGCGTAGATCTTTCTTACTCGCCTTTGCGATGTTTGCAATGACGTCACCTTTTTTATCTAACAGAGCATGAGTTCTGCCTGATTCTGATCTCGGAAACTTACCTCCGATGTATAATTTGTATGTCTTTTTAACCTTTAATCTACTCATCTTTTTATGCGTTAAATTTTACGTAAGGATACAGCCCATGAAGTCCCCCTTCACGGCCGATTCCGCTTTCTTTAAATCCTCCAAACGGCGATGCAGGATCAAATGCGTTGTAGGTATTAGCCCACATGATTCCTGCTTTCACATTGTCCGTTAGTTTAAACACCTTGGCTCCTTTATCACTCCAGACGCCACCAGAGAGTCCGTATTGGGTGTTATTCGCTTTTTCCACCGCTTCATTCACGGTTCTGAATGTCTGGATAGTAAGCACTGGACCGAAGATTTCTTCCTGCACCACAGTATGGCTCTGTGCACAATCTAGGATAAGCGTCGGTGGGTAGAAGTTCCCTTTTCTCGGAACGCTTGTACCTGGCTGCCAAACTGTAGCTCCCTCTTTAGTCGCAGTTTTCACTAGCGATTTGATCTTCGCAAGTTGCTCTTTTGAATTGATCGCACCGATGTCCGTATTCTTATCGAGAGGATTACCGACAATGAGTGTCTCCATGCGTTTCTGGAGTTTCTTCACCACTTTATCTGCCACTCCTTCTTGAACTAACAAGCGAGATCCAGCACAGCAAACATGTCCTTGGTTAAAGAAGATACCGTTGACTATTCCTTCCACTGCCTGATCAATCGCTGCATCATCCATGATAATGTGCGCTGCCTTACCACCAAGTTCGAGCGTGTAGCTCTTGTCGGTGCCTGCCACTGATTTCAAAATATGCTTACCCACACAGGTAGATCCCGTGAAGGCTACTTTATTGACATCTGGGTGACCGACTACAAATTTGCCAGTATCTCCCGCGCCTGTGACAATGTTCACCACACCTGCTGGGACGCCTGCTTCTTCTATCACTTCTGCGAGAAGTAGAGCTGTTAGAGAGGTAGTTTCTGCTGGCTTAAGAACAACCGTATTGCCAGAAGCTAGTGCTGGAGCTATTTTCCAAGCCGCCATCATCAGTGGGAAATTCCACGGAATCACCTGACCTACCACACCCACGGGCTTCACTTTCTGACCACCTATGCCAGCACCTGGGAAGGCAAAGTCTAGCTTATCCGCCCATCCTGCGTAGTAGAAGAAATGCGCTGCCACGAGTGGAATATCTATGTCACGGCTTTCGCGAATTGGCTTGCCTCCGTCCATGCTTTCCAGCACGGCAAATTCTCGGCTACGTTCCTGCAGAATACGCGCGATCCGATAGAGATACTTACCTCTCTCAGCCCCGCTGATACTGCTCCACTCACCTTCAAAGGCTTTTCGCGCAGCCTTCACAGCCGCATCCACATCTGCTTTACTCGCATCTGCCACCTTAGAAAGCACTTGTTGGTTTGCAGGGTTGATCGTTTCAAAGGTCTTTTTCCCTTGAGCATCTACCCACTTACCTCCGATGTAGAGGCCATATTTTTTCTTAATGTTCACTATCGCCGTTGATTCTGGCGCTGGGGCATATTCATTGCCGTTTATAAAATCATACATATTCTATTTTCTGTTAGAAGTTCTCTGTTTAAATTTGAATTAGTCCTTTGAGAAATAATCTCCACCTTGATACAATCCAGTGCGTTGTTTCTCAAGTTGCATCAATAAGTCATTCGTGAGCGAGCTTGCTCCAAATCTGAACCACTTATTCGTTAGCCATTTCTTGCCTAACATTTCTTTCACCATCACTAGATACTGAAGAGCTAACTTCGCATCAGCAATGCCACCAGCAGGCTTCATCCCTACCATAATACCAGTTCGTTCATAGTAATCTAAGATCGACTGCAACATCACTAGCGTAAATGGCAATGTTGAGGCGGGACTTATCTTACCTGTAGATGTCTTGATGAAATCTGCACCGGCAGCCATTGAGAGCTCACTGGCTATCCTGATGTTATCTAGCGTCTCCAGCTCACCAGTCTCGATGATTACCTTCAGATGCGCATCGCCACAGGCTTCTTTACACTTAGCTACTTCATCATAGATGCCACGATAATTCCCGGTCAAAAACTTACCTCTAGAGATGACCATATCTATCTCATCAGCTCCTTCAGCCACGGCATACTTGATTTCTGTTAGACGCTCGCGCATTCTACTCTGTCCACTAGGAAATGCTGTAGCTACACTAGCCACCTGCACTCCACTATCTCCCACCGCTGTCTTAGCCACCTTCACGAGTGAGGGATACACACAAACTGCTGCAGCGGGTCCGATACTCGGATCGCTAGTAATAGGGCACATAGCCTTGCGGCACATCTGCTTCACTTTACCAGGACTATCCTTACCTTCTAGTGTGGTGATGTCTAACATCGTCACAGCCAGCTTCAGCGCGGATAGCTTAGTCTCACCTTTCAGGCTACGCTTCTGATAGCGCGCCGCTCTCTCCTTCACCCCCACCTCATCGATGGGAGCTATGTCTTTTAAATTTGGGTATGCCATAATGTTTTTGCCATAGATTTATTTACGTCTAAAAAAATTGAGCGATGATGCTCTCTAAATGATCAGCGTCCATATCATCAAAACTTTTCTGTGATGTCGAGTCAATATCTAACACAGCGATCATTTCTCCATCAATTCTATTTCTAACAGGGATCACAATTTCACTCGCAGATGCGGCATCACAAGCAATATGGCCAGGAAACGAATGGACATCATCGACTATTTGAGTCTCACCAGTCTCAGCCGCCACACCGCAAACTCCTTTACCCACCGCTATCCGAATGCACGCAGGAGTCCCTTGATAAGGACCGATCACCAACACTCCATCTATCATTCTATAAAAGCCTGTCCAATAAAACTGCTCGAAGGCTTGGTGAAGAACCGATGAAATAGAAGCCATTTTAACGATGTCATCTTGTTCTCCTTCCAATAGTCCCTTGAGCTTTAAAAGGCAGTCCGCGTAGATCTTCGCTTTTTTATCATTCGTCATAAGGAATGAATAACATGATAAACTCTGCTTGTGAAATCGAATGTTCGGCTGTAAATTCGGTGCATGGTTCAAGCAGTAACACTCAACTCCCAATGGATTTCCAACTGGCCAGCAGATGGCACCGCGCTCGATCTCCCGCAAGCTCTAGATGCGGCTCAGCACGGTGAAATTTCTAAGGACATTTCTGCTATTCAGCGCAGTTTAGAAACCGCTCAGAAACTCAGCCAGCACCCAATTCTAGCGGTCACTGGTCAGCTAAATTCTGGAAAATCCAGCGTCGTGGCAAGTTTTCTCAGCCCCTCTGGCAGAGCGCGTGTCCCGCGTGGTTCATCCAGCTCCACAGGTACGCATCGCTTCGTTTACTGGGTGCCGCAGAGCTGGTTAGATGATAACGCTTTCCGCGAACTCTTGTTAGATCTGATAGCCACCGCACACCCGAATGGAGTAGAATTTCTAGATACCGATCCAGAAATAGCCGCTGAGCAATACCGCAGTGGACGCGATCAGTTAGAGACTCTCTCCATCCCACTCATCGCTGGTGATTCTGAGTTAGATAAACTTGGCACTGGACTGTTAGACTGTCCAGACATCCAGACCCATGATCAGTCTGATGATCAGTTAAATTTAATACCAGCAGATAACCCACGGCTGGATTTCCTCTCAGCGGCAGCCAGAGTATGCTCAGCATTTCTAGTGGTATGGAATAGAGCCGCCATCCGTGACAGGCTGGTAGAAATCATGCTCAGCGCACTACGTCAGCGTATGGCATCCGCCCCGCTCTACTTGCTCATCAACATGATCCGCCCAGAGGAAGGACAGCCTGAAAGAACCATGAAAGATGCAGATGTCACGCGTCTGTTAGAGCAGTTCAGCATTCCCAAAAGTCATGTTTACGGAGCATTTGATTTCGCTATCGAGGGACGTGGTGATCGCCCCGGCTGGCGAGAGTTTACCCCTGCGCGACTTGTTAGAAATTTCGATCAAGCCGAAGCCCCACAATTTTACCCACTAGCGGAGGGCATCCAGTCTCGTGATGACTTACTCACCCTCTCTCGTGATCTCGATGCGGCAGAAATCCAGCGCATTAAAATTTCTGACCATCAGACCGAACTCAACAATTTACTCCACCAAGCCAGCCAATCCATCAGCAAATGGGTAGCTGATTCAGAAGAAGAAATCTCTAACATCCACGAGGGTCTGCTCGCTACATGTCACCGCATGATGACAGATGAGCGCACTGGTGAACCACTCCAGATCATGTCTCCGGAGTTTGCCTCAGCGCTACATGAGAGCTTGGTGAGAACCGCACCATTTGGACTCAAGCTCCCGCTCAAGCTCGCTAACCCATTTGATAAAGCTTATGATAGTGCTAAAAAATTCATCCGCACGCTGAATCTCAAGTCACTCGCCACTGATAAGATCAAGGATCTCGAAGGCGAACTCAAGCAACACCTCAAGCTAGGCTCCATTAAAATAGCTAGCAGTGATGCCCTAGCGCGCAGGATGCAGAGCCAACGCTGGTGTCCCGCAGATGCTGAGATTCCAGAGCTAGAGAATGCCTGGAACAAAGTGTTCGAGACCTTCCAGAAGCACCCTATCGAGAGCTTTGATAAAAATCTGTTAGATCGATCCTCTCAAGACCGCTGGGATGGATTCAGCATGATGCAGAAATTCACCATCGGAGGCAAAGCTCTGCTCGGCACGCTAGGTGGACTAGCAGCAGTCTGCGGAATCGCCACCCTAGCAGTGGATGGAGGAGCTACGTTTTTTGCCGCAACATCAGTCTCGCATGCTATTAACGGAGGAATCGCAGCAGCCATCGCAGCTGGCGGCAGCGCGGTCGCCATGGCAGGATTTCAAGAATCACTTCTCAAAGACAACACCCTCCCCTACCTCTCACGCCTCTTCTCAATTACCTGCGATTGCTTCCACATACCGCGCGCCATTCGAGATGAACCTACAGAAGTGCATTTTAAAATTGGCGACAGTGGCAGTAGTAAGACTACCTATAAACTCTCACCATCCCCAGAACTCCCTATTTTCCCTGCCGTCACCCCACTTACTGATAAAAGAATTTGGGACAAAGAAGACAACTAACTATTTCTAACATGACTACTCAACAAACCATCACCATCGATCTCGCAGACAGAGCAGATAGAGCCGTGCGCCAGCTTTTCGGTCATGATGCTCCACTGACACATTCTGTTTCTGAGATCACGGAAAATCTCCGCAGCGACGTCCAGCGCATCCGCTCAGGACAATCCGCAGGCCCCGTCACTCTCGCGCTCGTGGGTCGAGTAGGTGAAGGAAAAAGCTGGCTCGCGCGCACCTTCCTAGCAGAGGATGATGCCGCAAACCAAGTAATCCAGTCTGGGCAAAATGCAGCCGAGCGCAGCATGGAGCTCACCTGGATTGGTACACAGCAGCCATTCTCTGAACTCACCGCTGGCGAGAGGTTTATCAGAACCTCACCTCAGCAAATGTTAGACCTAGGTGCAGCCTACATTTTGGCAGATTCCCCCGGTTATTCAGATCATAATCCATCGCTTGAAGCTCTCTCTAGTGTCGCGCTCGCATCATCTAACATCAAGCTACTCGCCACCTCCGTCTCACACATCAGGGATGCATCGCTTGCCTCATTTATTGGCTCTATGGATGGCTCGCTTATTCTTCCCGTTGTTAGATTTAGACCTGAAGATGAAAAACTTACCCCTAGTGATGCTGTTAGAAATGATTGCCTAACAGAAATGCAAAACTGGACCACTCACGCCCCGTCCGCGAGCATTCTGCCTGCCATTTTCATCCCAGATGCAGGGATAGCAGGAGAAGCAGAAGCGCGCGAAATTACTCGCCAGCAAATCTCAGCCGCACTCACCCCCCTAATCGCAGATCCTGCCACGCTGGCTAAGCACCGCGAGAGCCAGCTACAACAGCGCATTCAGCTCACCAGATCACATCTCGCTCAGACTCTAACAGATTTCCGCCAGCGCATCGGCACACCCGTTGAAAAGCTAGACCAGCTCTCCGCCACACTGCCAGAAATCGTGCAGAAAGAAGTCATCGGAGACACCGCTCAGCTACACATCGGAATCCGTTCTCGGTTCCGTGCAGATGCCATCGAGCGCACGCCTGCTCTACTCTTTCCCTATCGCTCTCTCATCGGAGTACTAGGCTTGACTCATGGAGCCTGGGACAGACTCATCTTCACCACCCTCGGTAGCGTTCCATCACTGGTCATGACCGCATTTCACTCAGTAAAATCATGGAGCAAAACCAAGGACTTTGAGCAGACACTGCGTGATCAATCTAGGGAACGACTCAATTCACTGATCAACGATGCCTACCGAGAAGATATAAAAAATTTCTCCCATGCTCTCACCGCCGTCACGGATCACAATGAGGAAACAACGCTCAACGAACAGGCGAATGTCATCGAGATCCAAGGACTCACTGGACTAGAAATAGAAACTCAGGAGATCATCGGTAAAGCCATCAAGAAACGCCGCATTTCAGGACTCACACTCTGGCTCGGTGGCATCCTCGCATTCATCGTGTTCTGGACGATGCTGCTCGGTCCCGCCATCGCACTCTACACAGATTATTTCAGTTCACTTAGTGAGACCGCCAGATCATTTTCAGAGGGATGGAAACATTACCCCACACCACCTGCCTCACTCTGGCTCACCAGTTTCATGCTTTCCATGATTCCCGCTGGCATTATCTCCATGATCATCATGTACCTCACCTGCCGACGCGGCAGAGTGACTAAGACCTCAGATCAAATCGAATCTGAAATCGCCAGCACCATTCAAAAGAGAATCGACTCAGACAAACTCCGCCTCGTCATCAACAACCCAAAACTCGATGCGGCCAAGACCCTCCTTAATATGTCGCGTGATCAATAATATTAACCTATTTTGAGTGCTGAGAGCTCTCACAGCTTTTAAAGCCTAGTGACTTTCTAATACCAAACATCTCAAAAACCCCGCTATTAAACGACCGCATAACGAAAAACTTACCTCTAACCACACCCACTCCAAGAGTTAACTACCTTCCAAGCATCCTCTTAGTATCGCTGACACTGAGTTCATTGTATTCTTCTCTGCTCATTATAAGTGGGTCTGGCTTGTTCTTATTACGGCTAGTCACGTAGCCACTAGAACCAGTGTTGACTGTATTGGTCTTACCCTCTTGCGCTCTATTTCCGCTACCAGAAAATCTGCCTGTGTTAAATCTGCTCTTATTATCCGTAGCATATTGCCCATTTGCTTGAGCTCGCACATCACGATTCACGTAGTGTGGCGAATGCTTAAATTTACTTCCATCAGTATTTCCACCAAAGCTCTTCCTAGCGAATCCCTTATTCCCACCCCAGCGTTCTTTGCGGTAGCTTTCCTTGTTGTAGTCTTTTCCAGAGAAATCTCTCGCACCTATATTCCTGTTTTTACTGTTGTATTGGCTCACTCGAGTTGAGCTGGACTGCATCATGCCGTGCTCACCTTTTTTCAGATCATAGCCATTGTTGTATTTATCTAATCCCGAGCGCTTTTTTGACTGTGTCACTGTTTTCTCACTCGCACAAGACGCGAACACGGAAACCAGCGCGACCAATAAGCCAAGCTTCATTAAGAATTGATAAAAATTTCTCATACAAAAGTGACTATAGCTACCACACCTCACTCTTCAAGCTCAAAGCGATGACCTTGTAAAACAGGAAGTCTGTACTAGGGAGTTATTTATACAGAATTAACAAAATTTAGCAGAATAGACAGAATTACTTTATAAACTAGCTCATGAAAAAAATACTACTCATCGCCGTGTTTCAATGCCATATCTGAATAGCCTCATTCCATTGGGCAAAATTCTGCTAAATTCTGCTAAATTTTGTTAATTCTGTCTAGCGCCGCAGGCATAGCTATGTCTGGTGTAGATTCCCTACCTTGTAAAATCAAAATGGCACATCCTCACAACAAGAAGTGCGAAGACGTGCCATTAAAAGATTATTTTTTGACCTAAACTTATTACCTCTCAGAAATAGGAGGCACTGGTGAAGTCGTTGCTGGCCCAACATACTTAGTAAGCGGACGATAAAGTCTGTTGTCTTTCAGCTGCTCTAGTACTTGAGCTGTCCAGCCTGACATTCTTGCGATTGCGAAAATTGGTGTGAACAGATCTGTAGGAATGTTGAGTGAGTAATACACTGTTGCAGAGTAGAAATCCACGTTTGCATTGAGCCCCTTACGCTCTCGCATGATGGTAGCAATGCGCTCTGACATGTTGATCCACTTGGACTCACCGAGTTCTTCGGTAAGTTTGATCGCCATTTTCTGGAGATGCGGAGCACGAGGATCTAGCACTTTGTAAACGCGGTGACCGATTCCCATGATCTTTTTCTTATTCACAAGACAGTCTTCAACAAAGGCGTCCACTTTATCTTCACTGCCAATTTCCTTGAGCATCTTGATCACACCCTCATTCGCACCACCATGGAGTGGTCCTTTAAGCGTGCCGATGGCTGATGTCATGGCTGAGTAGAGATCTGAGAGTGTGCCTGTAGTGACGCGGGCTGAGAATGTAGATGCATTCATGCCGTGGTCAGCGTGGATGATGTAAGCGATGTCGAGCGTTTTCACTGCTGCCTCACCAGGCTCTTCACCAGTGATCAGATAGAGGAAGTGTGCAGCCTCAGAGAGATCTGTGCGAACTGGTGGAAGCTCTAGCCCCTGACGTGCGCGATGGTAATACGCCACGATCACTGGAGTCTTAGCCACAATAGATAGTGCCACCTCGTGGTTCACTACTGGATCAGGCTCACCCACTACGGCATTTTTATCAAACACACCGAGCATTGAAACTCCGGTTCTGAGCACGTCCATTGGCACAGCGTCTTTCGGTAAATGCTTGATAAACTCGATGACCTGCTCAGGCAGCTCGCGGCTATTTCTAAGGGTAGATTCCAGCCCTGCTAGCTCGTCAGCATTTGGTAGTTTGCCATTGTGAAGCAGGTAAGTCACCTCCTCGAATGTGCAATTTTCCACCAGATCATCTATATCGTATCCTAGATACGATAGTTTACCGGCTTGCCCCTCAACTTTAGAAAGGGCGGATTCGTTTGCGATGACGCCTTCTAGGCCTTTTGCGTAGTCACTCATATTGATAGTTTGATTAAATGTTGGTTTATTAAATTTTCTGAACACTCTTAACCCCAAAGCGAGGCGATTGACAATGTTCTTGTGAGAGAAAAACACACAACTACTAAAAGATGCAAGAGAATATCATCTCTTCAACGTTTTCATAGTTGGCAGAGTTCCTGTTTTTCATGTAAACAGCATCCATGAGCATCATCCTGTCTATCGAAACTAGCATCCCAGAAGCATCCGTGGCACTCACTATTGATGGTGAAACGGTCGCTCAACGAGATTTCGAGAGCCACAGAGAGCAAAATAAGCTGCTTTTCCCCGCACTAGAGCCTGTTTTGGCAGCACTTCCAAAGAACCAGAAACCCAGCCTCATCATCGTAGGCACTGGCCCCGGAAGCTACAGCGGGTCTCGTATTTCCATCGCAGCCGCTCAGGGCCTCGCTATTGCTTATGAATGCCCGGTTGTCGGGCTTAGTTCATTTCTTGGCACCTCTACCATGGCTACGCATCCCACCGCATTCGCCATCGGTGATGCCAGACGCGATACTTTTTTCATCGCACAGATCCAACAAGGCAGACCAGATTTCCTCCCAGGTGAACCGGAGCTACTATCGCTCGATGACTTCTGCGAGAAGCTCTCCCAGATCGACACCTCGGAGACTCCGCTTTTCAGTTTCGAGAAGGAGCTGCCGATGCTGCATGTTGCCGAGTATTTGGTAGATAAATCTCACGCATCTTTACTCGCTCAGGCATGGCTAAATCTCAGCTCTGAGGCACAGCAATCACTTCTACAGACACCACCTCAGCCAGCCTACCTCAGAGCACCATTTATCACCAAAGCCAAGCCAGGTCACCCGTTATTAAGGCAGACGAAGAAGTGATTTAATCGTTGGTTTCAAATACGTAAAATTTATCATTAGTCGATAATAATGAATAATAAACAGGATATATCAAAATTCATAAGTTTAGAAAATGCGATACCTGCACTGGCAGGCAATGGCTGGCGTAGCTCTGTGCGCAGAGTCTTGGAGAATCTGCTCGGGATCACCGCAGTGCGTCAAGTTGTCACTGATGCATCGGTTTCAAATTCACAGGATATCTTCAGCAGATCGCTAGAAATTCTCGATATTTTGGTGGACTCAAAAGGAGTCCCAGAAGCCATCAAATCACTGCCAAAAAACAGCGGTGCGATCATCATTGCTAACCATCCATTTGGCGGAGCAGATGCCATCGCGCTCTGCTCTCTCTGCGCAAAACATCGACCCGATGACAGCAAAATTTTAGCCAACTCCGTGGTCTATCACGCTCCTAAATTTCCCCAATATCTCCTCCCTCTCAAAATTCTCGGTGAACCAAACGCTGCCCGGCACAACCTCAAGACCCTCAAAACAGCATCCGAACACGTCAACAATGGCGGTTTGCTCGGAGTCTTTCCCGCTGGGGGCGTTTCCCACTATCAGCCAGATCAGCAGAAAGTGACCGATGTCGCCTGGTCTGAGCACATCGCGCGCATTGCGCTCAAGACACAAGTGCCAGTGATTCCAGTGAAATTCTTCGGTAGAAATCCGCTCTGGTATCAGCTGATAGGACGGATTAATCCGTTACTTCGGGCTGCGATGATTCCTAGGGCTTTACTTATCATGAAACATAAGACAATAAAGTGTCGCGCAGGAGCAGTGATCAGCCCTGCAACCCTCGCCAAAGAGGAACATCCAACCACTTTTCTCAGAAACGCCGTTTACAGCATTCCTGAATAATTAACCAAACAACAAACTAACTAAACACAATGAGTCTCAACGAAAAACTTACCTCTGACATGAAGACCGCCATGAAGGCGAAGGACAAAGTCACCCTCAATACCATCCGTACTCTCAAATCAGCGATTAAGAACTCTGCCATCGAAAAAGGCGGAGCTGACACAGTTCTGGATGATGCAGAAATCACAGCCGTCATCCGCAAGCAGATCAAGCAGCGTCAGGATTCCATCACTCAGTATTCAGAAAATGGCAGACCAGAGCTAGCGGAAACCGAGCAAAACGAGATAGACGTCCTAGAACGATACCTCCCCACCCCGCTCACCGCTGATGAAGTAGCCGCCTTTGTAGCAGAAGCAATCGCTGAGACCGGAGCCAGCAGCAGAGCAGACATGGGCAAGGTCATGGGCATCATGCAGAAGAAAACCGATGGCAGAACCGATGGCAAAACCATCAGTCAGGCAGTGATGAAGGCATTGGTTTAGTGTGATTTATGGATTACTGAAGCCACAAGAGACACTCTAATTTAGGTTCAACTCGCTCGTTATTGAATGAATCTATATTGACGTTCTACTTTTTAGAACACTCTTAATAAAAAAAATGAACAATTATCTTGTCTTGCGTCCTTGCTTTAACTAAATTGTCTAAAGATATGGCACACCGC
>CAKZMG010000068.1 GCA_937128235.1 uncultured Verrucomicrobiales bacterium | reverse complement strand
CTTTCTACTAAAGAAAGAGACATCTGCTCAGGAAAATACTAAAGACTCTTTAAATATAAGTAAATAGTAAATGTCTCTAACAAGGAAAATTTCCTCATTGTCAGTCACACTACTCTACGATCATCACGCCTTTCATCACAGTCCAGTGACCAGGGAACGTGCAGATAAATGGGTATTTCCCAGCCACTTTTGGGGCAATGAAACGTATGGTTTCACTGCTGTGCTCGGGGACTAACTTCGTATGAAACAAGATTCGCTTATCATCAGGAATGTAATTTTTCTTTGCTGCTTTAGGATCACGCGCCATGTCATTCGCCTTCATCCCCACTTCTTGAGTCGGTGTGTCTTTCGCTAAAATAAGCAAATTATGCTGAGTCGCGTCTGGATTCTTAAGAGTAAGTTTTACAGGCTGACCTGCTTTCACTTTGAAGCTCTCTTTATCAAACATGATGCGCTCGGGAACACAGGTGATCACCACCTTAGCCACATTTTTTTGTTTATCAAATTTACGTTGATCAGCGGTGAGCTTCATTTTCTTAGTAGCGGCCCCTTTACTTTGGTTATAAAGATTAGCCACTCGCTTCGCCACATCCGGAGTCCAATGTTGCTTTAATGCCGCAGATTCAAAACTAGTCTTAACAGCATACCCTAGATGCATGCCAGCAGGCTGCTCCAGCACTGGTTTGACCGCCACAAACGCCTTCTGAGTGCCTATATACGTTGCACAGATCACAGCTTCACGTCTCACATGCTGAGATGGATTCACCGCTCCTGAGTGAAGTAACATCGCCACCTCTGACTCATCCATTCTCTCATGCATAAATCTCAGATAACCAAATGCTGATGCAGCAATCAGATGATTCTCCGAGCTGATTAGTTTTTTGAGTAACCCAACATCAAGCAGATCAATCCCCTGCTTGAGCCAAAGTATTTCTAACAGAACGCTCTCATCAGAAATTTTAGTTTGCCATTGGCTGAGTAGCTTCTCCACTTCCTGATGATCGCGAGCACGAAGCTCACGTTTCGCCCAATGACGATACTTATACTGCTTAGACGTAAGGTAACTGATTAATTCTTCAACTGTAGCATTCGAAAAATTTGGTTTTTTCAGAGGAACAAACCCCTTCGGAACCACTCTCCAAATACGTCCCGCCTTGCGGTCCCTGCGCGGATCTCGCAGTGAATACTGCATATGACCCTTCACAGGATTATACCAATCACAAATATAAGCCGCTCCAGTAGGCCCAAACTGGAAGTCAACGGGGATGAATGAAAGGTTAGCTGAGAAGATCAAATTACCTTCTTTCTTTTCTGAAAAATGATCTTGTTCTTCAGTATAGGAGTGAAATTCTACGTTATTCGTTGGTTTGTATCTATTTTTAATAAATCCACCCTGCATCTCAGCTGGCCACTGCGGGAAATCCACAAAGCCGTGACCACAAACTCCAGAATACGCCTGCATCCCTTTTGATATCCCAGGGTGCTGCCCCGCTTCTTTATTTTTATTATGGTGCATCACTCCAGGTATTGTTTCCTTCGATCCAACTGGGTTAGTAGCGTGGAATGAGCTGGCAAAAACTGGATGTGAGGCAATGTGATTTCCCCATTTATCAAAACTCACCCCCCATGGGTTCGTATTAGGATAGGCTCCGAATGCTATGAGTTTTTTCGTCTTAGGACGGTAGAGGAACCAAGATGAATTTCGCGCTCTAACAGGTCCATATGATGTCTCAACTTGGCTATGATGAAATACAGACTCCCTGAACATTAAGTCCCCACCTGGAGTCCAGATAAGATCGTG
>CAKZMG010000067.1 GCA_937128235.1 uncultured Verrucomicrobiales bacterium | reverse complement strand
AGTTCAAGTACCGCACGGAGATGAAAGACACCATCCGAGACATCGTGCGGGATGGACTAGACCCACAGGAAACGGAAACCGCCATCAAGAAAAAAGCAACAGCACTAATTCCAGCAGATGAGCACAAGCTCTTCCGCATGTTAGTAGCCAGTGAGATGAAAAGTCTGCATCTGGGAAACATCATGCGCTACAGCCTCCGCCCTAGTGAGTTTACTCGCTGGAGTAATAATCAGTAATCTGTGATTAGTGACCCTATACAACCTAGCAAGCCGTTGATAAGAAACCTTATCAGCGGCTTTTTTTGACCACATACTTCAAGCTAGGTCTTATCGATCTCAAGCCCACTCGAACGACCCAGTCAGCAACCCAGTCAGCGACCCAGTCAAAATGCTACTCAAGACACTCAAAAACGGGGCTCTCAGCTCATCTGAGTGCATGCAGAAACTAGGTCTCAGCCATCGAGCCACCTTCCACAAGAACTACCTAAGACCAGCACTATCTGCCAACCTCGTCGAACGCACTATCCCAGATAAGCCGAACAGTAGATTACAGAAGTATCGGTTGGTGTGAAATAACCCGAGCAGCTAGCCCGAGCATTAGTTATCTTATCAGCGGCTTTTTTTGAGTAGAGCTAAGGTTTTAATCAAACACTCACTATATCATAATCCTCATATAATGAAGATAAATTATCACTATAAATTCTAAACTGACTTCTCCTTTTCGTCCTAGTTCTCCCATCTCTTAAACCTTCCATTTTTATACCCGGATCATAATAAATTTCAGACTTAGCCATAGAACTCAAAAATTTAACAAAATCTGTGGCCACACCTAATTCTATTTCCGAAGAATAATTATAGGCTCTTTTGGGACTATTCTGGCACATACTTCTCAAGTAAACTGCTTTAGCATGTTTTCTTTGCCAATGTTTTAGTATTCCTGCAAATGACCAAGATGCAGCAATTTCTTGATGACAATCTACTAGACATATTGCTCCATCGACATCAAATACATTTGGAGAAGTTAGATTATAACCGTCAAGTTTAAGTTCCAACCCAGTAGTCTTGCAAACACTAGCAACTTTATGAACACCTCCAAAATTCATGCGATCAAGGGGATTTTTACGATCAAAATAGCCATATTTCATTATGAATGGATTAACTCCTGACTCTTTGTAGAATCCCCCGTCAGGCTCGGGAGTCATCAAAGTTATAGGTTTCTTTGCTTTGCTAGTGAATGAACTTACTCCAAATTGTTTAACCTCCCAACCCTTATAATCAGGTGCTGATATACCGTTCGGAATTATTCCTAATGCCGCTTCTAACGTATAACCTCCACAATTAGAATAGTTACAAGATTGTAGTTGCCCAAATTTATTTAATCTTTGCGAAACCATCCACCCCTGTGAAATAATAGGTTTTAAGGCATTAACTATTATTTCTCGGGATGATAACTGCGTTGATAAATGAATGACTTTAAAAATCCCGTCTTCATCTAACTCACTAGAATTGCAAATTTTAAAGTACTCTTGAGTTAAAGGATCTTGCATACTTGAACAATAGCCAATCACTCCCCCCTTAGCATTGACCCCTAAAAATAATAATCTCCCTATAGCTCTAGAATTTATCAAATCGCGAATCTCATCTGAAGCTGTTTTGTGTTTCAACAAGCCTGAAATTCTAATTTCAGGATACTTCGGATATAAAATTAAATTTATCTTATTAAAGACTGTTACATGATTTAGCCAAGCAAATGATATAGTAGATTTTAATCTATCTTTTTTACTACCAGCAACAGTTGACTTATCAATGGTGACTTGAGAAAACGGCAAAATATTCAAGGCTGAAAAATCAGAGCCTATGTAAATCTGGTTCTTAGAATTATCATTTGGTGCCATTTCTTTAACCAAAATACGGTTACAACCTGCTTCACTATATGCTTTCTTAAGCTGAGCTATGTTAGATATTTTCATAACTTACCTATTAATAATTTTAGCCATCTGTAGAGCACAGTCAGCAATTGCAGGAACCACTACACTGTTACCTATCTGTCGGTAGGCTTGAGTTTTCGATACAGGGAAAATGAATTTATTTGGATCATATCCCTGTAACTGCATAGCCTCTTCTACAGTTAAACGTCTCGGTCTATCTCCTTTCTGCTCAATTAAAACCTCAGCTCCATCCTTATGATATCGCGCTGAAATTGTTCTCGAAATTTCATCGTCAGCCATAGGAAATGAATGAATACCATACCCGAATCCGTTCCCTTTTTTGGCATGATTGGCTTTATGCCTGACAAGTGTATCCCATGTACCAGGACCTAGAGTATATCCATCAACATTTTTCTTAATGATCTCCGAGAAAGTTTTATATACATGTTTCTTATCTGGTTTTTCTGGTATAATTATATCTTCTCTATCAATCAAAATCTGGTCAGGATCATAACCCACAATAAAAATTCTTTGCCGGTTTTGTGGCACCCATTTTGATCCATTTACAACTTTCCAATTTATAATGTAACCTAGATCTTCTTCTAATGATTTTCTTATTACTTCAAAAGTTTGACCTTTGTCATGAGACATTAGGTTCTTAACATTTTCCAACATGAAAGATTTCGGTCTCTTTTCAGCAATAATTCTTTTCAGATCAAAAAACAAAGTGCCCTGAGTCTCATCCTCAAAACCATGCTTACGACCCAGAGAGTTCTTTTTTGAGACCCCCGCTAATGAAAATGGTTGGCACGGAAAACCAGCACACAAAACATCATGATCTGGAATTTCTTTTTCATCAATTTTAGTAATATCACCATAAGGATACTCCCCAAAATTAGCTTCATATGTTTGCTTAGCAAACTTATCCCATTCACTAGTAAATACACATTTTCCACCAGCAGCTTGAAACGCTAACCTAAACCCACCAATCCCTGCAAAGAGGTCGATAAACTTGAACTTATACTTCTTTGGCGAAGGAAAAGGAACTGATCTATTAGCAAACGAAAATTGCTTTTGATCTGGGTCTCCTTCTCTTATTTCATCAATTCTAGTAGGCTTAACTCCTATTAAATGACACAGATCCTCATACTCGAACTGATCAACTCGTGCTGGTCTAATATCTGGTGAATCTAGCAGATGTGTAGCAATAGCTCTAGCATCCTCAGTCTTAGAAATTTTACCGCTTTCTAGGAGCATGTCTAAGGCTTTTGGCTGCTTTAACTTAGACACTCTTCACCCCCTTAGCTAGATCGCCTAGTTCAACATCTAATGCTTTACAGAGTTTTAATGTAGAAAGAATCGTTAGATTCCTTTCTCCTCTCTCCACTCCTCCAACATAAGTTCTATCTAAATCAGCTTTTTCTGCTAATTCTTCTTGCGAAACACCTTGGGATTCACGTAAATTTCTTATGTTTTCACCTAGCTTTATAAGTGCGGGATGCTTAGTTTTGTGCATGGTGAAACATTGCAAAAATGACGACTATTAGTCCACGGACTATAAGTATCACTTCTTAAAATTAAAAACTCATGTTCTATTTATTAAAATCCGCACCTCAAATTGATCCATTTCAGCTACTACGACCTTATGCTTGGGTGATTCCTGTTCTTATTCTTCTTTTTGTGGCGAAGGAGGTATTTCGTAGTGCTAAGTTTAAGGGATGGCTTGGGGAGAAGTTGGTGCATCTGGCTGCTCTTAAAAAACTGGATCCTGATAAATATAAAATTCTAAATGATCTGTATCTGCCCCGCCCAGATGGAAATGGGACGACTCAGCTGGATCATGTGGTGGTTTCGGTTTTTGGGGTTTTTGTGATCGAGACAAAGAACTACGCGAACTGGATATTTGGAAGTGAAACTCAGAGGCAATGGACTCAGAAGGTATTTAAAAAGAGCTATAAATTTCAGAATCCTCTGCACCAAAATGATCTCCACATCAATGCTCTCGCGCTCTTTTTAGAGGCTGATAAATCTCTGTTTCATAATCTCGTATTCTTCGTGGGAGGGAGCACTTTTAAAACTGAGATGCCAGTGAATGTAGTGAATAAAGGATTCCGCAAATGTATAGAAAGCCATCAATCCCCAATTCTCACTGAGGAACAGGCTAGCTTCGTCTATGAAACCTTACTCAAATATGACCAGAGCTTAGATCGTAAAAAAGTAGCCAAAGAACACGTCAGGAGCTTAAAGGCTAGGAAGTAATATTTCATCTGATTGATCAAAAACGTACCTCTGGGGGAAAGTTGCCCTTTGCCAGTTGCCAGCATCATCAAAATTTTGTCATTTCTGTTAAAAAATCCATCAATCCAAGTTTCTATCAACCTTTTCCGCATATTTCGCATTTTTTGTGGTCTAAAAAACATCTACCTGAGCCAACCGCTAGAATATTAAAAGCTGTGATTCTCACAGCACTCAAAACATCAACCCAAACCTCGTTTCATCGTCCACCATTCGTGAAAATTCGTGTCGATTCGTGGTAAAAATTCCATCAACCCTAGTTCCGTTTCATCAACCCAGTTCCGTGTCTTCCGTGGTTCAAAAATCCATCCTACTGGGTTTCATCGTACACCCCATTCGTGAAAATTCGTACCGATTTGACTTCATTCCATTCAGTCTCTGCGTTCACTCCCGAGAGTAAATTTTAGTAGAGCAGTGTGGTGAAAAATCCATCGACCGAGGTTCCGTCGTCCACGGGATTCTTAAATTCTGTGGTGTAAGGTAAGTTATCAGTTGCCTGTTGTCAGTTTCCAGTTATCAGTCTAATTATCGCGGTTAGCCTGTTCGACTGCTCTGCATTTCCAATCTCAAATTTCCAATCTCAAATCATCTCTCCATGTCCACATTTAATCAACTAGGTCTCCATCCTTCTCTTACAGAGGCGGTGGCTTCGGAGAATTTTACTAAGCCTTATCCTATTCAGGCGGAGGGTATTCCTGCGGTGCTGGGTGGTGGGGATGTGCTGGGGATCGCTAAGACGGGTTCTGGTAAGACGGCTAGTTATGTGTTGCCGTTGTTGCACCGATTACTCCAGCCTGAAGCGCGTAGGGGTAAGGATTTGGCGGGGCCTTCTGTGCTGGTGCTAGTGCCTACGCGGGAGCTGGCGCAGCAGGTGCGGGCGGTGTTTGAGCTGTTTATTGTGTCGCTGCCGGACAGAATAAAGTCGCTGGCGGTGTTTGGTGGGGTTTCTATCAATCCGCAGATGCAGGCGTTGCGCAATGTGGATATTTTAATCGCTACTCCTGGGCGACTGATTGAGCTGGAGGAGAAGAATGCGGTAAAACTTACCTCTATCAACACGCTTGTTCTCGATGAGGCGGATAAGATGTTGAATCTGGGCTTCAAGGACGAGATCGATGCTATTTTAGCGTTGCTTCCAGCTTCTGAGAAACGGCAGAATTTACTCTTTTCAGCAACGCTGAGTGATGACTTAAGCTCTGTGAATCAGATCAT
>CAKZMG010000066.1 GCA_937128235.1 uncultured Verrucomicrobiales bacterium | reverse complement strand
AAACGCAAGCACCTACTCACCCCAGAGACAGATGCTCTGCGGCTGTTAGATGGTAGCGGTGATGGCCTAAATGATACATTTCTAGAAACCTTCGCAGACCACTGGATCATCTCCACCAGAGACAAACGCCTGCCTCGCGATGTAGAAATATTCCTCAGATCATCTGGGAAAACCGTGTATTGGAAACAACTAGACCAGCACCAAAAAGAAAACCCCATCCACCTCTGCGGACCAGAACAAGACGAGCCATTCATCGCTAAAGAATCTGGCGTGAACTACCAGCTTTCATTCCAAAGCGGTTACTCCCAAGGCATCTTTCTCGATCAACGTGATAACCGCATCCGAGTCCGAGAAGCCGTAAACCCCGGGGACACAGTCCTAAACACCTTCGCCTACACAGGAGCATTCTCCGTCTGTGCGGCACTCGCA
This sequence comes from uncultured Verrucomicrobiales bacterium, assembly GCA_937128235.1. Lineage (GTDB taxonomy): Bacteria > Verrucomicrobiota > Verrucomicrobiia > Verrucomicrobiales > Akkermansiaceae > Rubritalea. Next base: position 15,241 of record CAKZMG010000066.1, on the reverse strand, counting down.
GGAGCCACCACCACCACGCTAGACCTCTCACAGCCATATCTTGACTGGGCAAAAGTAAACATGCAGAAAAATGACATCGACCCAACCGAACACTACTTCTGCAAAGGAGACACCTTCCACTGGCTCAAGCGGTTTGCCAAGCAAGGGCGGAAATTCAACGGCATCATACTCGATCCACCCACTTTCTCCAGAGACGATAAAGGTAAGGTTTTCACAGTAGAGGCTCACTATGATCAACTCATCTCACTAGCCGCCGCCTGCACCGCGCCTGATGGCTGGATACTCGCCTCCACAAACTGCAGAAAACTTACCCCTGAAGCATTCAATGTCCTCGTCAAACGTGGTCTAGCTGGGTATAAATCCATCACACCACTCGATATGCCAGAAGAATACACTGGCGAGTCCTACCTCAAGAGCCTCTGGATCTCACTCTAACATTTTCTAACAACTACACCACTATGGCTAGACAACCACGTAAATCCATTCCCCAAAAAGGCAGTAAAATCATCTGCCTAGATGACATCCAATACCGGTGGATAGCCTACGCCACCCAGAAAGGAACAGAAGTAAGAGTCGTCTATAACGAAGTCATCGATGGACAAATGCTCATCGCCCAAGTCCCGAAAGTCTTTGACCTCAGGTGGCTAGAAGCCATCATCGACTTCGGACTCGATAACGGCTGGGATCCTGCCCAAGACGCAGATGCACTCACCATTCGTAAGACCAAAGAATCCTACCGCATCATCACTGACGAGTAATAAACCACACAAATTATGATAAAATTCCTACACACCCGCATCCGCGTTTCAGATCCACAAGCATCCATAGACTTCTACTCAAAAGTAGGATTCGAACTAGGCCAGCAGAAGACATCACCACAGGGAAACCAACTCGCATTCATGCACCTCCCAGACTCAGAGCACTTTCTAGAACTCACCTACTCGCCAGACTACGATGTGACATTTCCAGAAGACCTCATGCACACCTGCGTAGGTGTGCCAGATGTCATCGCCTACTGTGATAAGCTAGAAAATGACGGGATAGAAATTTGGCCAAGTAACTGGAGAGAAAAATTCGCAGACTCTAACAACAGACAAATGGCATTCATCACAGACCCAGACGGATACGAGGTAGAAATCCTACCCATTTAAACCCATCACCGCTCATGCACATCTCCATCCTAGATCTATTCAGCATCGGCATAGGACCCTCATCATCCCACACAGTGGGTCCCATGAAGGCAGCATGCGCATTCACAAAACAACTAGCAGAGCAGCCAAAGTATAATGATGTCTCCTCCGTGAGATGTGACCTATACGGCTCACTCGCTGCAACAGGAAAAGGACATGGAACCGGCACCGCACTCATCTTTGGATTCATGGGTGAAATGCCAGACACCATCGATGTCTCCACCATGGAAGAACGCATCGCCACTCTAACAGAAACTAAAAAACTTACCCTCAGCGGTGGAAAAAAAATAGTTTTCACTGAAAAAGAGCACATAGACTACCATCGTCTCCAGCCCCTACCGCTTCATCCTAACGGGATGCATTTCATCGCAGCTGATGCTGATGGAACTATCATTCATGAAGAAATCTACTATTCACTCGGAGGAGGCTTCATCTCTACGGAGTCTGAGTTAAAAGCCCCCGCTCCTCACGAGAGCGTAGTAGTTGACTGCCCGCATCCATTTGACACAGGTGATGATCTGTTAGAGCAGTGCGAGGGAATGCACTGTTCTATCTCTGAGCTAATGTTGGCAAATGAAAACGCAATCCGCCCCGAGAAAGAGACTCGCAGAATGCTAGACAACATCTGGAACACCATGCAGCAGTGCGTGCAAAACGGAATCACTAACACCGGCACACTTCCTGGCGGGCTTAAAGTAAAACGCAGAGCGCACAAACTCCACCAACAACTCCTACAACGAGGCGAAACCCTAATCGCAGACCCCCTATCCATCCTAGACTGGGTAGGGCTCTACGCACTAGCAGTGAATGAAGAAAATGCAGGCGGTGGCAGAGTAGTCACAGCTCCCACTAATGGAGCAGCCGGAATCATCCCAGCCGTTCTTCACTACGCCACTCGCTTCGCCTCCACACCATACAAGAAAGAAGACGCCATCCATAGGTTCCTGCTTACCGCAGCCGCCATAGCCGTGCTTTATAAGAAAAATGCATCCATCTCAGGAGCAGATGTAGGCTGCCAGGGCGAAGTAGGCGTTGCCTGCTCTATGGCAGCTGGCGCTCTAACAGAATACCTAGGCGGCACTGCCGCCCAAGTAGAAAGTGCCGCAGAAATAGGCATGGAACACAACCTAGGACTAACCTGTGACCCCATCGGTGGGCTCGTCCAAATACCCTGTATAGAGCGAAACGCCATGGCATCCGTGAAAGCCATCAAAGCCTCTCGCATGGCTCTAAACAGCGATGGATCACACTTCGTCTCACTAGATAAAGTCATCAAAACAATGTGGGATACAGGTAAGGACATGCAGGAAAAATACAAGGAAACCTCTCGCGGAGGACTCGCTGTAAATGTCGTCGAATGCTAAAATAATCATCTCTAACAACTTCTAACAGTTTATGCTCACTAAAGATTTTGACTTTCATCTCCCTGAAGAACTCATTGCCAGCAGACCGCTAGCAGACCGATCCGCCTCACGCATGATCGTGGTGCACAGAGATACCGGGAAAATAGAGCACCGCATGTTCACAGACTTTCCAGAGTACATGCAGCCAGATGATCTTCTCGTTCTAAACGATACCAAAGTCATCCCCGCCAGATTATTCTCAAACGACGGAGGAATAGAAATAGTAGTCACAGACCGCATCAATGCTACCGAATGGGACTGCATGGTCAGACCCGGCAAGAAAATGAAAGTGGGTCGTACCCTAGAAATAGGTGATGTCATAGGTACTGTAGTAGCCATCCAAGAAAACGGAAACAGAGTAATCAAGTGGAATAAACCACTAGATATTCATGAGCACGGATCACTCGCACTCCCTCACTACATGGGCAGAGATAGTGATAAAAAAGACCTCGACCGTTACCAGACCACCTTCGCCCGAGAAGAAGGAGCCATCGCTGCACCCACAGCAGGATTACATTTCACCCCAGAAATGCTGGCAGAACTCAATCATGACTTCCTCACCCTCCATGTGGGAGTAGGCACATTCAGACCCGTGAAGGCTGAGAATATCGTTGATCATGAGATGCACTCAGAGAAATACTCACTCTCTAACAACGCTGCTGAAAAAATAAACAACTCAAAAAAACTTACCGCTGTGGGCACCACAGTCACCAGAGTTTTAGAAAGTCTTGGTAAAGAAAATCAAAATCTAACAGAATGCTCTGGAGCAACAGACATTTTCATCTATCCAGGCTTTGAGTTCAAAATAGTAGACAGACTACTCACCAACTTTCACCTCCCCATGAGCACACTCATCATGCTAGTAAGTGCCTTTGCAGGAAAAGAGCTTATCCTTGAAGCTTATAACGAAGCAGTCGCCGAGAAGTATCGTTTCTACTCCTACGGCGACTGCATGTTGATTTTATAAATTCAGATAAGTTCTACTCTTCTGCTGCAGCTTCCTCAGCAGTAGTGAAGGTAAATCCAGTAGGTCCTTCGACTGTGTTTTGTCCATTTCTTGTGATCACTCCAGAGTCACTAACAGCAAGAGGAATACCAACTCTTGAGTAATTACTAGAGCCATCAACCTGCAAAATAAGTGTCGCGTTTCTAAATACTCTTAATCGCGTACTATCTCTCTCGAAAAGCATATTAATACTTCTAAGTCCCTCATTCAAACTAAGAGCCTCAAATAGATCCTGTGCATTTGATCGAGATGGAGTATCTGCGTAATTTATGGCAGCAGCTCTGAGACCTGTATCCCCTCCCACAGCTTCCGCTAGTAGCCTATTAAGTTCATTAACATCATCAGCCGGATCATCTGTGCCCATTGTATCTGTAACATCCCAGTCATCATTATAATTACTAAATTCTAAGATACGAATCCTCTCAGCGGAAATATAATCATACGAAATGCCTGTAAATGGCTCTACCGCAGAAGGAAAATTCTCATCATCGTAACTCAATGTCCCTTCTGATTGGATTGTGAGTGTGAGATCCAGAGGACGCGTGGTAATAAAAGATCTAATATTAATTTTATCACCCGCCGAAAGTATGGATGGAATATCAAATTGTACATTACCTAGAACATTGTTCTGTTCTCCAAGTGGGGTGTTACTATCACATGATGCTAATAATACGATTGATGGAATTGACACCAGAGTTAATATATTTTTAAGTTTGTTTTTCATAGTAATTTTATTGTGTATGCGAGGAAACCCTCATTGTTTTCTTAGTTATAAATTATAGTTCAGGATGGATTTATTTAGTTAAATAGTTAGTGATGTTGATGAATGACATTGAGTAGTAACGATATTTTTTCCATGTCTTTAACGCCAGGTGAAATTTCAGCTCCAGAAGCAACGTCGATCATGGATGCTTGAGTTTGGTTGATTGCTTCTTCAATGTTATCTGCAGTAATACCACCAGCTAAGATGAATGAAAGTGAAGGGTTTTCCTCTGCTAGCACTTTGGCAATTTGCCAATCAAATGTCTCACCAGTCCCCCCGTAGCTATTCGGTGCATGAGCATCTAGCAAGATGGCATCCACTCCAGACTCGTAACTATTTATTAGTTTAGAATTTAAAGTTTCGTCCACCCCGAAAGCTTTAATTACATGATATCCCTGTGCCTTTATTTCTAGGCAATCGGATGGAGATTCATCACCATGTAACTGCGCCACATCGATGACATCATTTTTTAAAAGCTGAATAATTTCCGAAGGGGCATCATTGACGAAGACTCCCACTCTAAGCAATTTACCAGCGTAAGGTTTCAATAACTCTGGAGCCACTTCTTTAGAAACGTAACGCTTGGACCGTTTCCAGAAGTTAATCCCAATTACCTGAACACCCAGTTCAAGTAATTCACTGATTTCACTTCTATTGGTTAGACCACAGATCTTCAAGGATACTCCCTTTGAGAGTATGGTATCTAGTGAAGATGGTGTGGCTATTGACATGTTTGTATGTTGAACGTTCTAGAGAGCAGCGTTTCCTGCGACGAGAGTAAGTTCAAATGTACCATTCTCGGCGATTCCAAGATTGATAATTTTGTTCGATATGAAAGGAACCAGATGGCCAGGATCAAGTCTTAAACTTCCTGCATCACCCACCTCAGAGGCATTTGGCCTACGCCACCCTATCTCTCTTCCATAAACGCGTCTTGCAAAATTGCCCCTTACAATACCGGCAAGTCTATCACTATTATCAGATGTTATAACAAAAACATATTCTTCATAAGCCGGGCTGTATAGTGTACCTGAAGGAAGGTGAACATCCAAAATATTACCGACACTATCCGCATTTGTTCCATTTATAGTTGGAAGATAACCATTAAACTCATCTGCGATTGCTAACACTTCAGCTAGATCAAAATCGCTACCGGTACGATTAAGAGTGATTGCACGTGTTATCGAGTTAAATCCATATTGTGCTGAACCATAAATACCCAAGACATGGTCTCGAAATTGTGTTTCATAGATTCCAGCTGTGACCCCTTCTATAGCAAATGTGTTGGAGTTCTTAGTAACGTAATTAAATAGCACATTCACTACTTGTCTATTTTCCAGAGCTTCTTCCGTTGGGACTAACACTTGACCATCCTGAGCTGTTCTTATCGAATCACTTAGAAAGCCACTCACAGCTGTGTCAAAATTCAGATACCTAAATGCTGAAGTTCCACTCGCAGTTTCAAATTCTATATAATCTAGAATCCGTGTATCAGTGATTGGTTTGGCTACAGCATCTAGATTGGCGCCAGGAACACCGCTGTTTGGTTTAAAATCACCCGAGCTATCACAGCTAGAGAGTAGTGAGCATCCTGCCACGGATAAAATTACCGGAGCACATATTTTTAAAAGTAGTTTCGTGGTGTTCATATTAGGTTTAATTTACTAGAGAATTGTAAATACTAAGTCAAGCATCCTAGCTCACAAATCAGTAAAAATTTACATAAATCCTATTACAGCCCATTAGTGATTAAGATCTCCTAATCAAAAGCGCGCACTACACAAGATTCATTAATAAACATCTCTTGCGTAACGCTTCTCTTTTTTCAGCTGCTTAATAAATTCCTGTGCCTCTGATTCTGAGAGACTTCCATGCTGCTGAGCTATCTGGTGTAGCGCAGCATCCACATCTTTTGCCATGCGTGAAGCATCACCACAGACATAAAAGTATCCACCTTCGTCACTCAGCCATTTCCACAGCTCAGCACCTTTCTCCAGCATCCGGTCTTGGACATAAATCTTCTCCGCCTGATCACGAGAAAACGCCAAATCAAGCTGCGTCAAGACACCATCCTTTTGCATCTGCTCCAGCTCGTCCTTGTAGAGGAAATCTCCCTCCTCGTGCGGGTTACCAAAGAACAGCCAGTTACCACCCTTAGCAGAGGAAACCTTACGCTCCTCTAGGAATGCTCTAAATGGAGCCACACCTGTTCCTGGTCCCACCATGATCACTGGTCTATCTCCATCTTCCGGCAGTCTAAATGCCTTATTAGAATGCACAAACACTCCTGGCTGAACTCCCTCTGAGCGGTCAGATAAAAACGTAGAACACACCCCGCCACGGTCACGATAATTACTATGATACCGCACTATCGCCACCGTCAAATGCACCTCACCGGGATGCGCATTCGGGCTAGAAGAAATAGAATACAACCTTGGCTGAAGCTTCTTCAAAACCCCTACAAACTCCTCAGCATCTGAGAAATCCGCTGGATGATCCGTGATCAGATCTATCAAATCTCTACCCCAACAAAAATCATCATACGCCTTCTTATCATCAGCCTCCACTAGGGATCTCAGATACGGTGACCCACTACGTTCCTGCCAGTTCACTAGGAACCGCTTATTCAGGCTACGCACATCGTAATGATTAATCAGCGCATCGCGTAAGCTCGCCTCACCACTGCCAGGTAGTGGCACCTCTTCAGTCGGCTTAAATGGTAAATTAGATAAAATTTCATCCACCAGCACCTCACAGTTTCTCGGCATCACACCCAGCGCATCTCCCACCTCATACTCCAGTCCAGATCCCTCTAACGAGAACTCGATGTGATACGTCTCGCGCTCAGACCCAGCACCATTCAGATTCACATTCTTCAGAATAGCTGCAGGGAAAGGATTCTTCTTACTGTAGCCATCCTCAGCCACATCCTCAGACTCATCAGTAGCCACCGCTGAGCCACCCATTGCCTCCATCACGCCATCCTTCCACTTCGCGAAATCCTCATCATACTCCACATCACAATCCACTCTAGGATACACTCTGCGTGCTCCCAACTTTTCTAGTGCTTCATCAAATTCTATCCCGCACTTACAGAAATCCGGATACTCAGTATCACCCAGCGCAAGCACCGAGTAACTCATATTTTCCAGCCTCGGAGCCGCCTCGCTCCTCACAAATTCATGGAGATCTGCCGCACTATCTGGCGGCTCACCATCACCATACGTAGAAGTAATGATCAGCACATTCTGCTCCTCAGCCAGCCGCGCCTTATCATAGCTACCCATATCCTCCACCTGCGGGGCAAAATTCATCTTTGCCATCGCCTTCGCCAGCTTCTTCGCTAGCCCCTCACCATTTCCAGTCTGAGACCCCACTAAGATAGTCACCGGCACCACTGCACCACCATGTCCACCTATCCCTTTACCTGATGTCAGGTCAGAAATAAAATTACCCACCAACTTATTCAACCACTGACGTTGTTCAGCATTAAATGGTGCATCTTCTGGGATATAGTTTGATTGTGACATCGGTTATTCTTTCTCTTCTCGTAGTTCTACTTCCTCATAAAATCCCTCAGATCTAGCTCTGTGAAATTTTGGAAACACAAAATGACGGATAATTTTCAACATGCAAGCATCTAGTGAGACACCCCAATTAAAAACAGCGAAAAATGACACAAAACATTTAGCATTTACCAATTCGCATTTAACATTTAAACAACACCACATGAGCGCGGACTACCACACCCACACACCACTCTGCCTGCACGCAGAAGGCACCCCACAGCAATACATCGATGCTGCCATCGCCGCAGGACTCACAGAATACGGCATCTCCGACCATGCCCCCGTCAAGAAATCCGATGGCACAGAACCCTTCGATGACTGGCGCATGCTCACCTCCCAGATCCCAGAATACATCCAGTGGATAGCTGATGCCAAAGCACACGCAGCAGACAAAATAACCGTCCGCTGCGGACTAGAATGCGACTGGCTACCAGGCTGCGAAAACTGGACAGAACACCTCCGCACCCTCCACCCCTGGGACTACCTCATCGGCTCCGTCCACTACATCACCACAGGCTCAGATAGCTCAGATAGCTCAGATACTTGGGACTTTGATAATCCAGCTTGGCTAGGAAAATGGGCAGAAAGTGACGTCGAGGAAGCCTGGTCACTCTACTGGCAAGCCTACACAGACATGGCAGACAGCGGGCTCTACGACGTCCTAGGTCACCCAGACCTCATCAAGAAATTTGGCTACAAACCAGAGGGAGACCTCACCCGCTACTACGAGCCAGCCATCGATGCCATCGCCACCGCAGGCACCATCATAGAGATCAACACCGCCGGCCTCCACAAGCCCTGTGCAGAAATGTATCCCGACACCGCCTTCCTCGAACTCGCCCGCGATGCCGGCATCGACCTCATCATCTCCTCAGATGCCCACCACCCCAGCGAAGTAGCGCGTGACAGAAACACCGCCATCGCAACAGCAAAAGCAGCCGGCTACACCCACACCACCCTCATCAACCAAGGCAAGAGAAGCTACGCACCCCTTTGAAAAAGGGGTGGAATCCAGCAATCCAAGCCTTAAAACATAAAACCTAACCACCTAAAACCTTTACTTCCTAATCTGACCGATCCTCCAGCAAAGGCGCGTACATCATGATCGCGTCATTTTTTACTAGCAGCCTCTCACTCTCCTTCCCCTCCTTATCAGTCACCACCTGCACTATCTCATTGTGCCGGGAGTACCCGCCCCAGAACTGCTGCCGGATCAAGTGATTCCGTTCCTCCACTCGGTAAGATTCCTCCAGCGGGCACTCGCACAGCAGCCTCCCATAAAGAAACTCATCATCCATCCATAACTCCAGCCTGAAATCATTCACCGTCTCATTCAGCACCTGGAGATCTATATAATTATACGCCAACGTAGCGCCCGCCCCAAATGGCACCTCCCTGCCCACATCAGGAAACACATCAAACCCGTGCCGATACCTCTCCGTCACCCGCAGCGGACTATGCGCAAACAGCCAGAAAAGCAAATTCCCCAACTGGCAAATCCCGCCACCCACACCACTAGATAGCTGTCCCTGCTTCAGCACTAGCCCCTCCAGATACCCTTTTCTAGCAGTAGGTCGCCCCACATTTTTCCATACAGAAAACGTCTCCCCTTGGCGGATCACCACACCATTCAGATGCGCTATCGCCAGTTCCAGATTCCGTCGCTTATTCTCCTGAAGCTGCATATCCACCCCTACCAGCTCACGTAGAATCACAGACCTATGCTCAAACACCACATTCTCTGGGAAATCCTCACCACTCACCTGCCTCGCCCACACCTTACGCCCTAGCAGCGCATCCAAACGCCAGCCCACAGCTCGCCTCGCTCTGTAGTACTCCCTCCCCAGCACCTGCCGCAGTCTCCCACGCCTCACCGGCTCCACTATCTCAGTCTTCTTCATCTCCTTTAAATTACTACAACATTCATCCCTAACATCTTACAAATTTATGCTAGAAAAACAACATTTAACTTCACCCTCCCAAAAAACACCAATGCCAAGGCTCATAGAGAAACCCATACGGATTCTCCCGCCCATAAGTCATCGAGAACCCAAACCTCCTCGCATTTTCAGACAGCCAAGCAAACGCCGCAGACTCCTCAAACTCCTCCTCCAGCGCCACATATCCCGGGGTAGAAATATCCACCGCCCTACCCGTGTGATGCTCACTAAATCCTGGGGGAGCCGATACCGCAAAAATCTCCTCATTAGAAATACCGCGTAAAAACTTACCCCTAACAATCTCCGCCTGCCGCTCCACACTCCGAAAAGCCGATACCAACAACAACCCACTCCCCTCACCCAGATCCGCCAGAGCAGCAGCCTCCATCTCCCGCCAAGCCACCGCCGCATCTCCCACCAGCTCATGCTCACGCCCATCCTCATCCACCTGCACTACTTGTAAATCATCCTCACAAGCCTCCTCGAACCTCACCAACCCACGCTCCAAAAAAAATCCTTCACCATCAGCCACACCCAGCTCATTTAACAACTCACCAATCACAGAATCAATCATGAGCAAAAATTAGCATATCAATGAGCAGCGAGCAATGAGCATCGGATGTGATTTCTGGGGTGATTTCGATGTTACAAGCGCGATCATTTTCTAAGCGCAAAGCGACCTTCGGTTTGGATGCGAGAAACAAGCATTTCGACCCTTAACCTTTATGCTCTGATGCTTCCTGCTCCCAATGAATACAACTCACAAACTTTAATCCTCTGAAAAACAGCGGATAAAAAAGCCTGATCCGCTATTTTTGCTAACTTTTGGCAAATCCAACTGATCAGTTATATAGTTAAACACTCTTCCTTTCACCTATGACAAAATCAGCATTATCAATCGGCAAATTAATTATAATCGTTTTGAGCATCTGCTTATTCGGTTTTTCTGTAAGAGTAAAAGCACAGGCATCTGAACCCTGGAATGAGGATAGGGTAGGGCTTTTTATCCACTGGGGACTCTACAGTGCTACTGAAGGTGCTTGGAATGGGAATACTGTGGGTGGTGCCTCAGAATGGATTCAGCATGGTGCTAATATCCCTACAGCTTCTTATTCAACCACGCTCAAGCCATTATTCTCACCCAGTGCTACATGGGCGACTGATATAGCGCAATCTGCGAAAGCTGCAGGCATGAAATACGTGGTCATCACAGCCAAGCATCACGATGGCTTCACCCTATTTAACAGCACAGAGTATTGGTCCACTGGAGCGACTAATGATCCCGCCAAAACAAGTAATCCCTACGGTGGATCAAATATTTCCCCAACGGGACGTGATCTTATGCAGGAACTAGTCACTGCTGTCCGTGCTGAGGGACTCAAGGTAGGGTTCTATTATTCGATCATAGATTGGCAGCATCCTAATTCCTACCGTGGAAACAATGGGCTGCCCAAACCTGCTGTGATGGGGAATAGTAAATTTGACGAAAACTCCGCAGACCCTGATCCTAATGCTGGCTCATATAAAACATACATTTTTAATCATGTGAAGCAGCTGATGACTGAGTATGGTGAGATCCATGAGCTGTGGTTTGACTACAGTTCTACTGCAGTGCAGGACACGGACTGGGATGCTGCGGCGCTCATGACTATGATCAGAACTCATCAGCCAAACCTCATGGTGAACAACCGTCTCTATGAAGGACTAGAGAACTCAAATGGAGATTTCGCCACACCCGAGCGCACCATCCCTGCCACTGGTTTGGCGTTTGACTGGGAGACCGTGACTTCATGGGATGATACCTCTTGGGGGTATAAATCAAATGCGAACGGAGCTTCTTATAAGACCGCTCGCCAAGCCATCCAGCTCTATGCTGAGGCATCCAGTAAGGGCGGTAACATGCTGCTCAACATCGGGCCAGACCGCTTCGGAGCTATTCCTACATCTCAAGCCACACGTATGACGGAACTAGGAAACTGGATGGCTGTAAACGGTGAAGCTCTGAACGAGACTCAAGCAAGCGGGATAGATGCCAGTGGATTATGGGGGCGCATGACAATGCATAAATCCGGTAATCAATATCATGCCATCGTGTTTAATCGTCCAGGAAATGGAGTCATTGATATCACCTCAGTGACTACGAATAAAATCGTCAACTCACTCACCGTCACTCGCCTGACACCTACTGGACCAGTCGTGACACCAGTGACTAACAATGGCGGAATCTATACTGTCAATCTTGATTCCGCAGACCTAGACGCTCAACAATCCGCTACCTTCCGCATCGATCTGGATGCTATCACTTTGCCAAATTTAGCCACAGAAAAAAGCACCTCCAGCAGTTCTGTTTATGATCCCACAAATTTAAATCTTCATGCAGGTCTAGCAGTAGATGGAGATTATTCTGCTGCGAGTAATAGCAGCAGTTTAAATATGTTTCATTCCGACAGCACGGACACTGATCCTTGGTTTATGGTAGATTTACAGGATACGTTCCGGATCAAACGTATTACAATACACAACAGAAAGGGCTTTGAGTCTCGACTACGTGACATCACGGTAGAAATACTAGACGCCTCAGATAACGTTATTGCTACCTATGCTAATCTCAATGACGGCAACGTCCTCGGTGGCCCACCAAGTCTTGAAGTGGATTTACCAAACAACGCTCTGATAGCGGGACGGAAGATCCGAGTGACTCGTGCCTCTGATTCTGGAGGTGGTGATGACAACACTATTTTAGCGATAAGTGAAATCGATGTCTTTGGCTTCGCGCTTGCTGATGTCACACTCGATGGAGTTGTTGACCAGAATGACCTTGATCTCATTGCTAACAACTGGGGCAATGGAACAACCTACCAAACAGGAGATCTGAACGGCGATGGACTGGTCAACCAAGCAGACCTCACTCTGGTTCTGGAGAGCTGGACTGGAACCACTAAGGCTAACCTAGTCAATGTGCCAGCGATTTTTATAGATGCTGATAATGACAAGCTCAACGATAATTGGGAAATGGCTTATTTTGGGAACATCACTAGCCAGGATGAAATGAGTAACAATGATGGCGATGCTTATAGCAACCTTTGGGAGATAGCCTTCGGTGGAGATCCGACAGTGAAGGAGAATCAATTAGGAGAACTATTTATCAAGTCAGCAACCACTGGGGTCTTTGAGTTTCGGTACCCGCGGCCTAAGAACCACGCTCAGATTGGCATTACCTACAGGATCGAATCTTCAACCCTACTCGTAGGAGGATCTTGGACCACTATGGTCAACCCAACCACTAAACCGTCTATCAGTATCGATGCCCAGAAAGAATGGGCTGTGTTCCATTTGCCAAGCCTCGAAACGCGGGAGTTTTACCGAGTCGTCATAGAGCCGACTGCTCCTTGATCCTTAGAGTCCACTAATGTTTCTCAGCTTCATTTTCATTCACAGCTGGTTCAGATAGTATGGCTACTTTAAATTTTAACAATACAGGGTCTAGGCTATCACGAAGTTCTAATACCTTTCTAGATAGTGTGCTAGTCACTAGCGCTCCAAAAAAATAAAACAACACCCTCTCCCTCCCCCAATAACAATTTTTACTTTTTTTTGCTAACTTTTGGTTAACCCGATTGATCTGTTTATCTAGCAACGAGCTAGGAATAGACCGCTTCTCAGGATTTCCTCCTGTAAAGCTATAATCAAAACCAACAAATATACAAATGAAACTAAATTACACAATATTAGCAACTACACTTCTGAGTGTATCTGCCTCAAATGCAGCCCTTTTCGCCAATGGCGGCTTCGAAGATGCAGATCTTGCAAACGACACTACTTCCACTACCGCTCCTACAGGCTGGGTTATTAGTGGGACAGCTGGGATTGTTCATCGTGACGGCAACTTCTTCGGAGCTAACATTATTGGTAGTGTGGATCCTACCGTGATTGCAGCTTTCGAAGGTAGACAGTTTGTTCATTTCGGTGACGGCGGAGCTGCTGCTGGAGGAACTATTGCCCAGACTTTCGACACGATTATGGGAACGACATACACAGTTGAGTTCTCCATTGCTGGCGGTGACTTTGACGGAAGTTCACACCAGATCATTGCTGATGCAGGCGGTGGGCTTGGTGGATTAACACAAGCAGCAACAAACAATACTTACTCTACCCACACATTTGACTTTACTGCTACCGGAACATCTACAACGCTTACGTTCACGGATGACCTTCAGTCTGGTGGAGTTTCTTCTGATCTAATACTTGACGGAGTCAGTGTCACTCCTATCCCAGAGCCATCATCAACAGCCCTTCTCGGACTTGGTGGTCTGGCTCTGATCTTACGTCGCCGTAAGTAATCTATTACAGTATCATTATTGGTATTTAGTCTGCTGGGAGGTTTCTCCTAGCAGATTTTTTTTGCTCTCCGTCAACTTTGCATGACAGAAAAGTTTGATTCTATAGCGGTAGGGAGAGATTGCCAATCACTCCGAGTGCGTGAGTCCTACTATTGAGCTGTTCTCTATCTCCTTCTAGCCCATAGTTGTTTAGTTTCACTGTCGGTTTGTCGCTAGAAAATTACCCAATGAGTCTAAAGTCTAAGAGAAGCTATCCATTATTCAGTAGTGAATAGGCGCACTCGGTGTCTTCGGCGAAGTCACCCTCCCGCTAAGATTTCTAAGAAAAAACGTCATGCATAACTGACGGAGAACCTAAAAAAGCCCGACTCACTATCGTGAATCGGGCTTGAAATTTTCTAAGTCTTAGCATGGATCAAATGATCACATGCTAAATACTAAATGCTACATGTCTCTATTCACCTCCGAGGAGCTTTGCTAGCTCGTCATCGATGTCGCCAAGTGGGCTGGAGGCTTCTTCAGATGATGCATCTGCCGGAGCTGATCCTTCTGCACCTTCTTCGCCTTCGCCTTCACCTTCTGTTTCTTCAGCGATAGGAGCTGGCTCCTCCACTGTGAACTCAAAGCGGCTCTCCTTGTGCTGCGGGAATCCAGTTCCAGCAGGGATGAGGTGACCCATGATGACGTTTTCCTTGAAGCCTTGGAGCATGTCCACTCTTCCGAGAGTCGCAGCCTCTGTGAGAACACGGGTGGTGTCCTGGAAGGATGCGGCTGAGATGAATGAATCTGTCTCAAGTGATGCCTTAGTGATACCTAGTAGCACTGGCTCACCTTCTGCTGGCTGTCCACCTTGGGCTGTGACATCGCGGTTTGCTTTCACAAATGCGGTGCGGTCAACTTGGTCTCCCCAGAGGAAGTCAGTGTCGCCTGGCTCAGTGATTTTCACCTTACGTAGCATCTGGCGGATGATGATCTCGATGTGCTTATCGTTGATCTCCACGCCCTGGACTCGGTAAACTTCCTGCACTTC
>CAKZMG010000065.1 GCA_937128235.1 uncultured Verrucomicrobiales bacterium | reverse complement strand
GTTATTTTCAGTATCGGTATTCATAGTTTTGTTGTAGTTGTTAGATTTTTTATCGGGATGGCTATGCGAGCGACGTTAGCCTAAAGGAACAGAGGTTGATGGTCTAAATACGACTATAGCAACGGGAAACGGGGCGCTGCTTTTAGCCTCTCCGAACTTTAATCTTCCAATAGGAAATCTCACGTCACTAGCTTTCATTGCGGTAGAATGCCACCAAAGCGTGTCGACTCTTGCTGGTATCAGACAGACAACCAAAGCTCCTTTCTTAGATTCTTGATAAGCTTTTTCCATCCACTCACCAATAAATCTACCATAAGGAGGATTCATAAATACCCTTTCATCACTCCAGTCTTTTTCTAGCCCATTGTCTTTTTCAGTGTAGAATCTTTTGCATTTAGCAGTTTCCTCTGAACAACATGGATCCAAAGTGAATTTAAACTCTAAGTTTAGATAGTCATACCACTTTTGGGGAGTTGCCCACGTCATATCGTTTGATGATGTCATCGTTTTTAATGTAGATCCTTTCATAATAAAAATTAATTGCCTAACAACACGCTGAAGCCGACCTCTTCGGCGCACGGTTAGTTTGTGTTTTCTTGGTTGTTAAATGTCGGTTTGATTTATTTTCGCTCTGTGCCATTCGGCGGCTGAGCTGAGGACGTTAGGCTAAAATTGCGGAAGCTGTGACTAAGTCTGTCCTTAGTTGTGCGTGATCCTTCACCGAGTAATCGGTAAATGGCATTTCTGTAACCTTCTTCCATACGTTAGATATAAGTTCGTCAGCTTCTTTAATTTTCAAATTCAGTTTTTCATTTTCCCGCTTGAGGAATTTTATTGTTTCTTGGTCGTTCATGATAAATGTGCCTAACAAACGATCGCAGCGAACCACCGCCACGCTTGGTCTGTATAGGTCTTGTTGTTTTCAGTTAGTTGTTAGATTTGGTTTAGTTGCCTCTCGGCGGGGTTCGCTGGACAGAGGCGTTAGGCTAAAGGGAAAATTATAGTCTTCCCATCACTGCGCCTAATCACTCTTCTTCGATCTCCGCTATTACAGTCAACTTCAACCCATGCTTCATTGGAAATTACGGTGATTACCTGCCAATCTCTTTTACGTTCTTCTTTTGCTCTGCTCATAATAAAAATCCTTAATCCGGCACAGCCGCAAAATAGTAATCCGTAGTATCCGTCACTCTCCACAGCCCCGCACCACCTAGCACCGCACCATACAGCTGCTCTGGCTCTCTATTACTCAGCACCCAGCCTGCTGGAAAATTACTCCGCAGATCCCCGCCATAGCTCCCCCACAGATAAGCCGGCACATCAGGCGCAGAAGGCGGAGTGATAGCAGTGCTCACCTCAGTCATATCAGGCGCAGCCGTTGTATAGTAAGTATCTATCACCGTGATCCCTGCATCATTAATATTCCACCGGGAGGCAGCCGCTCCACCAGGCACTGAGATCGTCACATACACGGGCTCACCCAGATTATTCACCTTAGGCACACGGCGTCGGACAGTATCGCCAGCCTCATCAGTCTGCCCCTCCACTATCACCTGCGTATCCTGGATAGGACCTATAGACACCACAGACCCAAACGCACTAATCCGTCTCTGCCGCTTATCACCGTTACCAGCCAGCACTCCCTCCAGAGCTATATCCACCAGAGCATTATCGCCCTCACGTTTACGACTCATATCCTTCACCCACAGCCCTACTTCAGCTGCATAGGCCGCACCCTTCGTCACACCCACAGCAGCCAGATCTGCCTTCCACGTTGAGAAATTAACCAGATACTGAACACTAGAAGTATCCAGCTGACCCACATCTGTATCATTCACAGTCTGACCTTCGAGCAGGAGCGGTAGCGCTCCGTGATGTATATTTTCATTCATAAATTTTTATTTTGTTAGACCACTCCCAACTTCTTAAATATTCCCACCAGCTCAGCATTACTATCAGTAAGCTTCTCCAGAAATCCCAGAGATGGATCCTTAGCAGAGATTCTATCAGCCAGCTTCTTCTCGCCCCGCTTACGCTTATCGATACCATCTATCAGACTCCCACTACGTCTAGTGATCCCCTTGCCGAAGCTTCCACTCACATCACGGATACCTCTCCCTCTACGCTTAGTAGACTCCTCCTTCTTAGAGTCGTCCTCTATCCCCCTCCTAGCACGAGCCTCACGCACAGCCAGCTGGAGAGCCTTCTCGGCAGACAGACTCAGAGACTCCTGGAGCTCCTTAGCACGCTGGAGCAGAGCCGCCTTCTCACGCAGAGCATCAGCATCCTTCTTCCGCCCAGCCGCCTCCAGCTCTAACGCCTTCAGCTCAGTAGCGAACTCCCCACGATCCTCCTTCAGCCTCGTAGCCTTCTGCGCCTCACGCTCCGCCTCATCAGCAGCAGACTTCTTCTCATCTGCTACCTTCTTCGCCGCAGCTGCCTGCTTATCTAGCGTCCCCGCTATCTGCGCCTCTACTATCTGAAGCTCACGCCCCAGCTTCAACAGACGCTCCGCCTCCTTCAGATTTCCCTTCTTCTTCTCAGCGATACCAGCTTGGAAGATCTCCTTCACCGTCCCCTTACCAGACTTCTTTAAAATTGCCTCCTTCTTCTTACCAAACAGCTCCAGCTGCTTCTCAGCGCTCAGAGTATCCACATACACCTCACTACCCTTCTTCAGCAGAGCATCGATACGCTTCTGCACCGCCAGCAACTCAGTAGATTCATCCTTAGATTTCTTCACAGCATCCGCAGCCTTCACCCTCAGCTCCAGGATACGACTCGCCAGATGGAAGATCTTTTCCTCAGGCACTAGCCCAGACTTCCTCAGCCTCACCATCTCCTTCTCCAGCTTAGCTCTATCTTTCAGATGGATAATTCTCGCCTCATCACCAGCCAGCTGAGCCTTCAGCAGCTTCAGCTCATTACCCACATCACCAGTCAGCTTATATTGCTTCTCTATAGGCTTAGCCTCACGGATAGCATTCAGTCTAGCCTCCTCATCAGTCAGCAGCTTCCTGCGCTCCAGAGTCTTATCCAGCAGAACTATCTGCTTCTCTATCTGAGCGATATCATTCGCAGCATGCACCTTATTTCTATCACTCCCATTCTCCAGCACATCCTGGAATTCCTCCCTGCGAGAAATCAGAGATTGCAGCGCCGCATCACGGTCTTGCAGATCCAGAGCCTTAAAGAAATCATCTGGTAACAGCTGCTTAGGTCCATCGATGTGCTCACCCTCCATCGCATCGAATATTCCATCAGCGATCATCGTCCCCAGCGCCCACCCAGCCTTCACAGCCTGGATACCTAGAGAAGCCACTATACCTATGGGCCCCGCCAGAGCCAGCGCACCACTCACCCCATCCATGATATTAGCCCCAGCCTTACCACCTAGCAGCGCAGACTCAGGCAGCAGACTCGTAGAGATCGCACCCACAGCACTCACACCCAGAGCTCCACCGCTAGATTTAAACTTACCCGAAAGCCCCGCACTGTATGCCTTATAGAATTCTCTCGCACTACGCTTACCACCCACACCCGCAGACTTAGCGATCATCTGAGCCATTCTATCATCACCTCCCAGAGAGTTCAGACTAGGCAGCTGCTTAGCCGCATTCCCCTTCAGAGCTGTATTAGACAGCCCACCACGAGCCGCCGCATTAGCTCGCTGCGCAGCAGTATTCAGCTTCAGCGCCACAGTCTCCTGCTGAGTAGCCAGCACACTCTTCTTCACACTATCCACCGCCTTCAGAATACTAGCAGCCAGCTTCACCCCCTTCTGAGCCACCTTGAATGCTATATAAGCACCAGCGAACTTCGTCAGTGCAGGAGTTATCTTTACTAAAAATGTTAGAGTCCCACCGAGCGCCTCACCGAACGCCTCCAGACCACCCTCACTGCCATCCAGAGTCTCCACCAGACCATCCAGAGCTGGCACTAGAGCATCCACTATCGGATCACCTATCTTAGCCAGAGCACGCTTACTAGCATCCCCTAGATTCTGAAATTTACTCTTAGGAGTCTCCAGCGCCCTAGGCAGCTCAGCTAGTGAATCCAGCAGAATGTCGATGAACTCCGTAGAATCCTTCACCTGCTTATTAATATCATCCGCAGCCACAGTGCCGAACGCCGCTTTAAGAGCCTTACCCACCACTGGAGCAGCCTCTATTATAGGACGCAGATCCTGAGACAGCACCTTACCCTTAGAGCTCAGCTGACCCAGCTGCGTAGTGATCCTCTCCAGCTCAGGAGCACCCTTACCAGACAGAGCCACCGCATTACCGAACTCCACCAGAGATCTAGTCGCCTTCTGACTAGAGAAATCCACAGCCTGAAGCTTCAGAGAACCCGCCAGCGCCTCCTCAAATCCCAGACCAGGCTTCTTAGCAGCTTCCTTCAGATCATTGATATGTGCCTCCAGATTCACAGACTCTTCCGCCACAGACGCCAGACCTAGCTCCAGACTCTTCAGATCCGCAGACGCCTTCACCGCAGCACCCAGAGCAGCAGCACCAGCCGCCAGTGATAGGAAACCTCCACCCATCACCTTCAGTCCACGCTCATTCACATTCTTCAGTGAACTAACAGTCTGCTTCTCAAACCTAGCTATCCGAGACTGAGCCTCATCTGTAGCCTTCTTCAGCCTAGTAGCATCACCATTAAAATATACATTCACACTCATGCTCTACCCTCCTTTGTCAAGCCACGGCGCTTATCCTGCCCACGCTTACGGATACCGTTTTTGACGTCATCCACGTAGTCATCTATCTTCTGCCTAGTCTCTGGCCACTGCATCCCCACACCATCCAGCAGACGTGATGAATGATAATAGCTATGCCCTCGGCTCAGCGGCAGCTCCCAGCGGATATACTCCTCAGTCCACCCAGTCTTAGAAGCTACAATAACCACGTATTGTGCCTCACCGACCGGGTTTGCTAGTTTCCCGACGAATCTCTCCGCAGTGGATTATCCTCATCAGGCACACCCTCAGCCTGATTCAGCTTCGAGTCATTATAGATATCGATCGCAGTAGTCACAGCATGCCCAGACTGATCTCTCTTAATATTCTCCTCCACCCAATCGTAAAATTGCGTCACAGCATCAGCAGAAGTCAGCACACTAACAATCTCAGCATGAGTATGAGAACACAGCCAGATAATCACCTGAGCAGAACCCACAAATAAATCTAACTCCCTCAGCTCATCACTCAGATCTGTAGCAATACACAGCAAGCGGCGAACTCTAACAAACAAGCCATCACGCCCACTACCAAAACCCTCTAACAACTTCCCATTCCACGTATAACCAAGATTAGCAAACGCCTCCTCTCGGTCCTCCATCATCTCAGCATCTGCCCCGAAGCTAGTATCATCGTGAATATTCACCACACTCTCAGCCGCCTCATCTGCATCTAACAGACCTTCATTTTTAGTTTCTTCATTCATAAATATCTCCTTATTTTTAGTTTCTTAAAATCACCCCTGGAATCGTCCAGAACCTCCGAAAAATTGACGCATAGTATCGAACGCCTTATCATCCGCATCCTCACGCACGAACGCCGTAAGCTGCGTCCCAGGCTTCTGGATCATCACCAGCTCTATCTCCCTATCCACAGCCACCAGATAGCTCCTGTAATTCTTCAGCCCCATCATGGCGTAGAGAAAAGGATGCTCTGGATCCGTCTTAGACAGCTCACCAGATCGGAAATCCCTCAGCAGCAGCCCATAGTCACCCTTCCCAAGATCAGCCATCATAGGATCATTACCTCGCAGATAGAACACACTGCCTCGGCCGTTACCCTCCACCTTCAGAATGTCCGCACCTAGCAGACTCAGAGACGCCACCACATCCAGATCATGAGTCTTGATCACCGCATAGTCTGGCTTCTTAGGAATCCCATACAGACCCACCACCTCAGGATCTAACAGCCAGCTCTTACCATCCAGAGCCTGCTTCTTACCGATACACCCGCCCTGCTTCAGGAAATTCATCAGAGCCTTCTTATTATGAATAGCACGCAGCACCGTAAACAGCACATGCCCAGCTGGCAGAGTGCCCTCTCTAAGCTGGCGGCGTATAGGAGCCACTCGGATAGCATTAGCAGGATCCACAGACACAGCATCCAGCTGGAACTCTATATGCCGCTTACCAGACTTCTCTTCATATACCACCTGGACTTTCCCAGGAACGCCCAATGTGCCGAAAGCCGCAGCCTCACGTGTATCTCGTGTCTTAATCATAAATATCTCAGTTGTTAGAAGTAAAAGAAAATTCTGTTAGACCGCTCAGCGCCAGATGGCACACAAAGGGAGAAGCCTAACAGAATGAGTAAAAATTTAACGCAGACCTAAGCCACCACCACATGCGGATAGTGCATCACCGTGAACTTATTCTTCTCGATCTCATCGCTAGAATGTTCATCAGATGGATCCTCAAGAACTAAGATTCCCTCAGTAGGATCGAACCCTCTGCGAGGAGCTGCATAGTTAGCTAATGAAGCCACCACAGTCCCAGGCTCCTGATCCGCAAGACCAGACTTAGTCAGCACGAAACCATCCACTGCAATAGCCATAGTAGGATCCCCATAGCGGAGATGCGCAGTGCACCCAGAGGCGCTTTTATAGACCTTCTTCTCACGTGCTGGAGTGAAATTCACTGAGCTAACGAGAAGATTTGGTTCATCGACTATCCCATTGTCGCCTGGGATAGATCCGTGTGTGATTATACATTCATTACTTGGCATGATAGTATCTCCAGATTGTCAAAATCACCACCACACCATCACTTCAGCATAGACACTCTCCACCTGTCCACCAGTCCACGAGAACGCTGCCCATCCACCTCAGACCCACCAGCACTCGGCTTGATCTGGCGAACCCGCCACGGCGAACCATGATCCTTCAACTTCTGAAACGTATCTGCAAAAACCTCCTGATAATCATTCAGATAGCAAGCCACAGCACTCTGCCATCCACTCACCTCATCCTCCGTAAAATCATCCACCTGATAAAGATTCTCCACCCGTATCTCGAACGAATAAAGCCTCGGATGAGACAACTCACCAGCATCCGCAATAATCACCAAACATGGCCGATGTCGAGGATCTGTATCAGACTCACGGATGATACTTAAAGTCATCATCTTATCATCAGCCCCACCCTTCCCCTTACGCAGAACCTGCTCAGGAGCACCCACTGGACGCTTCTCATTTAAAATCTCCACCAATGCCCTCACCAAATGTATCTCCGCTTCGCTAGCCATGCCTCACCACCAAAGTCAAAGCTACGAAATCTTCAACCTACGTTGCGCTTTCCTACTTTGGAAATACATAGATTTCTGCATAGCATTATTAAATCTTAGCCAAGCCCTGTTTTCAGCATTCGATTGCAACGTCCAGAGCAAGGCATCATCTATATGACGCACACTGTTAGTCAGAGTAATCTGCACTTTTGATCCACTTAAAGCCACAGAAGCCCTTCCTAGTTTCCTCCTCGCTCCAGCCTTCCTAACCCAAGCTGGAAACCTCTCACGAGTGCCTCCAGAACGACCACCACCATGCCTAACACGACCACCTAACCCCTTAGCAGCTGCCAGCCACCCCGCCTTCGCCATACCTCCACGCTTCTGAATCTTCTTAATATAGTTCTCTCTAGCTCTGTTATTAACCAGCGCTGAAGGAATAGCATTCCCATTCACTCTACCGTAAGGACCTGTCCGTGCTGCCTTGTGAGCCTTCCTGTTAATACGCCTTGGAACTCCCACCATGCGCTTCATCAGCACATTTTCCATCTCTTCGCGATCACCTGCTTTATGAGCTGACCAGAACGCCTTCGCCGCCTTAGGATTCTTACTTTCTAACAGCGCATAAATCCTAGCGGCACCTAGAGCCCCATCGTCTATACTAGGGAACAACCTCATAATATCCGCACGAATTGCAGATTTTAACTTCAACCCATCAGCAGGTTTCATCCCTATAGGAAAGGTGCTGGAACCTAATTCCATCGCTAAATTCCTAGCCTCCTGAACAGACAGAGAAATAAAGCTTCTCCCTAAATCCTGACCCAGCTCCTTCAGAGCCTTAGCAGATTTATCATATCCAAATACTTCACCGTTAACTATCATAAGATTATTCTGAGCGAGCTCCACACTGGATAGTCCACGTAGGCTCCAGCAGATCTGGAATAGTGATAATCCGATACTCCTCCCCACGATAAGTCAGCAACTCACCATCCGCCGGCTTAACAGCCAGAAACTCCTTAGAAACCTTGATCACTAGATTCACATCCTCAGCATAGCCACCAGCAGCCAGAGTCCCCTCAGAGCTCAGCCCCACACAAGCCGCCTTATAAGACACACCTGCGATACTCACCTCAGCAGGCCACAGATCCTCCAGCACACCCTGCGAACGCTTCAAAAACTTACTCAAATTACCACGACCCATTCTCATGCCTACCCCTAAAGTCAAAAACCCCCACCAGCCCAGGCAGGCCGATGGAGGAAAACATACGTTCCAATATGAATAGATTGATTACTTAGGCTTACCAGCTTTCCCGGCCTTACGTCCAGCTTGTGGCGGAGCCTCTAGCAGCTCAGACTGAGCAGCTGGAGCTCCATCCTTAGCGTCCACCTTAGAATCAGATGGCCCTGGGCTATCAGCGTTTCCGCCTTTAGTTGCACCCTCAGAGCCACCCTTATTTTCTAATGTAGTAGGAGTAGAAATTGTTGTCTTAGATTCAGCCGCACCAGTCTCACCAGCGCCTTCTGACTTCTGATCAGACTTAGAATCCTCAGAAGAAGATCCTTCAGCCTGACCAGAGCCAGGAGCGTTGGCAATAACAGCGGGTTGAGAGAGTTGTTCAGCTTTCGCCTTTTCAGCAGCAGCTTTTTCAGCAGCAATAACCTTAACAGCGGCCTCCGCTTTTGTTTCTGCGTCGGTTTGAGATTTTTGTTCAGCCACAGCTCCAGGAGTATCCTCGAATGCTGTAGCCTCGAAAGGTGTTAAATTCTTAGCCTTAACTCTACCTGAACGAGCTCGCCACAGCTCCACACGCATGTATTTCTCTGCATCAGTCGTCTCCTTAAAGAGCTTGAGGTGATGTGAGTATGGCGCAGCACCTGAAAGCAGAACTTCAGGAGCTCCGTCATGCGGATAGGCTATAGTGAGATTATTCATGAGTAGCTAAGAATAGTTAAAATTTGTTAGATCTCGCTTCTATTGAGAAACGATTCGCTTGAGTGCCTCAGCTTCACCTACAGCATAACCGTAGTTCACTTCGAGGACCGTCTTCAGAATATCATCGTCTTCATCGAACCACTCACGGAATTCTATCACTAGACCAGTCTCCTCATCTACAGAGGTATCATAATCCACACTCCCTTCTTTAGCAGGAGGGATAGGAGCGAACGCCACGAGCAGAGCAGAAGGGAAGCATGCGAAACCTACGAGATTCTCACCATTATCAGGGATAGAGTTGTTTTTAGCTAGATCGAAACCTGCCACATCCTCCAGCATTCCACGCTTCACTGGATTATCTGAAGAATACCTCGATGCATCAGAGAGGTCAGTCACCACATTACGGTAGTAAGCTGACTTGGTAGCAATACCTCGCTGAGTGTCTGGCCAGTTAGCTTCATCACATGCCACACCAACTTCTTCATTCACCGCAGCAAAATCAAAGTTACCAGATGGACCCGTGAATACCGGAGCTCCAAAATTAGCAGCAGTCACTGGACTAAGAATATCCTTGATCACCTGATCAGCCAGAGCATAACCCTTAGCCTCACCGATCTGCTCTAAACTGAGCTGTGGCTGGCGAGCGATATCTGCACTCGTGATACTAAGTGGAACATACTTACGCTTGTTCACAGTCACCTCACGCTTGTCTTGATTGTAAGTATCATCAAACTGGTAACCCTTCTCTGCACCAGTGTAAGTGAAATCCTTAGCAGTAGAAGTATCTAACGGAAAATAAGGAACGACCACCTTGTTAGTGCCCTCCATAGTCTCATTAGCAAACACTGTGCTGAAAAGACCAAGAGGAAGAAGTCGAGCTCGGAGAGCCTTGAGAGCGGAAGAGAGAATGATATCTCGTTTAAGTGCAGAATCGATAGTAACAGCCATAATTTTGTAGTTTAACTTTTAGTTTAAGTTTGAAGTAAGTAATGATTATTGAGTGTCAAATGACCTACTTTAGGTAAGCTGAGATCTCCGCCTTGTTATCGCTCATGAATTTAGCGTGAGCCGCACCGCCAATCTTCTTAGACTCCGCATAGCGAGACTCTAAGCTCTGCACATCACCAGCATCCTGCCCAGGAAGATTCTCCTCAGGCACACTAAGAGCGGATAGCTGATCCGCAGCTGCCGCAGCAACACTAGTCTGCTCAGCTTCGAGCTGAGAAACATGAACCTCCAGATCGTTCTCATTCTTCTTAAAAGCAGAATTTTCAGCCTGAAGAGTTGCAATAGTCGAATTCGCAGTAGCAAGCGACTCAGTAAGCTGAGTGATCTGGCCGTTCGCCGCAGTAAGATCAGCTTGCAGACCAGGCTTAGACTTCATCAGCGCCTTCGCCTTATCAAAAACGCTCGGAGTATTCACCACCGGCTCAGCTGCTTCTGGAGCTTCTGGAGCTGGAGTTGTAGCAGCTGGAGTATTACCACCGCCGCCTTCTGGCGTATCAGTGGACTTATCACGGAGTGGAATTCTAAGAGCTTGAGTAAACATAATAGAATCCCACCTATGTCAAAATTTATACTAACTCAGTAGAGCCCACTCAGCAGCGATACAGCTAGCCAGATCACGGTAAAAACCATCGATGAGACCCTCCGGAGCATGCTTCGCAGTATGCACTTGCCCCTGCATAGCCTCCTCACTCAGAGCTGGACGGTGAGCTCGCACATGAGCCTTAAAATCTACCGCAGCCTCATCACACCAACTCTGCATCCACGCCTCCTCATCCGCAGTCCACTCCTTACCAGGATGGCCCACAGCCTTCAGATCTCCATCCTTGAAAAGCTTTAACTTCAGACCCTCCATCTCCCACGCTCTTGAATCATCGATAGCAGCAATATAAGTCCCAATAGAACCAATCAGAGCACTAGGAGCCGCATAGATAGCATCACAGTTAGCAGAGATTCTATATCCAGCAGAAGCACACAGAGTATCAGAATAAGTAACCACTCGCTTACCAGCTGCCTTCACATCATCGATATTCATACCAGTCTCCTCCAGACCGATAACTGACCCACCCGGAGTATCCAGATAGATAACCAGAGTCTGAATAGCAGGATCACGAGAAACATCGCCCAGCAGCTGATCCATCACCACAAGATCGATAGTAGTAGGACCGCAGAACATATCAGGAGCCTTCTTAGCAATAATCCCCTCCGCATAAATCACCGCCATCTTCCCATCCTCACTCACATCATAAGCTATCCCATAACTGAGACGCTTCGCACCGTGAAGATTAGTAGGGCTAAGTGGCTGCGCTTCACCGCTCAGCTCACCACGGATATACTGCTGATACAGCTTGCCGATTTCAGCATGAGCAGACGGAAGAATGCACCAAGGCTGCGCATAGATTTGAGAAGCTAGTAATGGTTGAATTTTCATAATTTTATATTGTTGTTAGAGTGTTATTATTGATTGATCTGTCATCTAGGATGACACTAAAGCCTCACCTGCGTGCAGGGAGTGCTATCTTGTAAAACCGTGCTACTCATCGTCATCATCATCTGAGCTTGAGCTGGAATTTTTAGAATCTGGAATATCCACAGCAGCCACACCCTGCCGAGGTCGATGCACCATCGCATACTTCTGCTCCGCAGTAAGTTCATCCCACACACCACCGCATGCTTCATAAGCGTATTTCACCTCAGTAGTTCGCTGCACAGTCTTCTTGCGCCAGCCAGCGCCCTCAGTATCAGCACACCATTTAGAAAACGTCCCATAACCTGCATCCATCTCATCCATCCGGTTCTTATCGTTAGAGCGATCGATCGAGATACTTCTAGTAGGAGTCCACTCCACACCATCGATCCAGTTAGGATCCTTAGGCACTGGCAGACGCCCCGCCTTGATCTCCTTAGCCATATGATAAGCCCAGTATCTGTGGCACCATTCCTGAAGCTCCAGCCGGCGCTTCTCGATCCACTTCTCAGCGAACTGAAGCACGAACCGCACACCAGGCCCCGTAAGCTTCACCATATGATAAACCACCTCCAGAGGCAGCCCCAGACCGATAGCGATATCCCGCATCTGATCATAAGCAAACTCTCGTGAGTTAGGCCCTGGTCGATTATCATTTAAAATCTTAGCCTTCTCACCACGTCCCAGCTTAGCAGACACACCACCAGAAAACGCCTTCTGAGAAGAAAACGGAGTCTCATCCCCCTCACCGCCGAGCAGCGGAGCTGGAGTCTCAGCACCCAGTGCTGGCATCCCCCCCACCTTCTTAGAATTATTAGGAGCATCACTCTCCTGCTCTATTACCATACCGAACAGAGAAGCAGCCTTGATCCCGTGCTTGATATACCCACGAGTCTCCATGATATCCAGAGCATTATTAACCGCATGAGCCAGCGGAGGCACTGGCCTATTATGCCCCACACTCTTAAAAATACCGTAATAAATACAGTTCCGAGCCTCCATCACCGTAGCTGTATCATCAGCCACCACTGAATATTTAAGATGTCGTAAACCCTTATTCACCAGCACCCCGTCGATCCACCCATCCTCCTTCTTACGGCGCAATGATCGTATCTGGTGAGACTCATAAAATGCAACCCTCGCACCCTTGTTAGGTGACTCTGTTAGAACAGTAAGAATATCCCCATCCTTCAGAGCACACTCATTAATCATCCCCTGAGCCGTCGCAAAATTAAACTTCCCAGCATCATCGAAAATCGACTTCGACTTAGTCCTCGAACTAAAATTATCATCAGCGAGCTCATTCCAAGCGTCATCCTTAGTGATAGCAGTAGGAGTCAGCCACCCGATAAACATCGCAGCATTCTCGATAATCCCCTTGATCAGTCCACCATTACCATGCAGCCAGCGAATACGCCTGATCAGTTCATTCCGAGAATAAGAATCCAGCTCCTTCCTCGTATCCAGCGTAGGCCAGAAAACTCGGCCACGCTTCGTTGAATAATTAGCGCCATCGAAACCAGATAAACTAGATGGAACACCAGGAGAAACCGCTGGAGCAGGAGCCGCAGCAGGCAGAGCCACCGCATCAGCAGCAGCACCTTTAAAATCGATAGTAAAATTCATAAATTATTAAGTTCCAATATAACCCTGGGAAAAGTCCACCACACCACTCGCCTGAGTCACTGGAGTCCCTGCATTCTTAGCCTCCTCCTCCGTAAGCAGAAATTCACACACCTCCATCAGCACACTAGGATCCCCCTTGATCACACCGCTACTAGAACCACCCTCGAAGCTAACAGACGTAATAGTCACCTCAGACAGCATCCCAGTCTTCGCCACCATAGCCTCCTTATAAACCTCCTCGATTTCGTCAGTCTTTAAAAAACGTCGGAAGCTAGCCAGCAAATGTTCATCCATGCTCAACCCTCGATTGTCAAAATTTACGCAGCCGAGTTTTCATCCTCATCCTTCCCCGCAGAATGCTGGAAACCCACCTTAATCATATAAATAGCCAGTCCGTATTTACAGCAATCCCAGAAATCATTCTGCCCCTTCACCTCCCACTCCTTAAACTCTCGGCCTAATTTATTTTTCTTAGTAATGAGCTTCTCAGACGTGAACTCCTCAAGAAACTTCTCATCCTCATCGACATCCATCGGGAAAATCAACTTCCGAATACCCAGCTTCGTCTCATTCGCCTTAGACTTCAAAATCCTATGTCTAAGCTGCATCTTAAAATCAAAATCATTGATATGGTAAGTCTCCACCAGCTCACCAGCTAACCAGCCCTCAGACAGCGCTATCGTCGTATTAATCTGAGTCCTACCACGCCCCTTCACTGGGAAAAATCTAGGATAATGAGCCAGACAGAACTCACGCACCGGAATAGTATCACCATCACCATTTCCCTCATCCACCAGCCCACTCAGCACCACTCTATCCTGACCATCAGAACACGGCACAGGCATATCAGCAAACTCCACCACCTCCTCCCAAGACACCAGAGTATCCCAGTCGATCACATACATATCACCCCGCTCATTAAACGCAGTCTTCACCGCCTTATAACAGCCCTTCTGCAAATCCACCTGAAGAGAAATAAACAGAGGAACAATAGGACACTCCCCACGCTTATAAGCACCACACAGATCCAGCAAATGATTCCTAGAAATATCCCCCGTGCTAAACGTAAAGTATTCCCCACGCTCACCCTGCATCACCTTCTGCAACTTCGTAGGATCCCCCTGAGCCGTAATCCACTTCACAGCAATATCCCCCCAGTCCAGAAACATCGAATAAGCATCCCAGATCTTCAGCGATCGCACATTAGGCGTAGGCTTAGGATTAGTAGCCACAAACTCATACTTCTGAAGAGCATCGAACTTATCAGCTGGAGACAAGCGACCATCCGCACAAAACTCACACTTGAAATAAGTATTTTCCCGCACCTTCTCCAAATCATAATCACCCGCTAAATCTAAAAACTCAGCAGTCCCGAAAACCATATTCCCCCACTTCAGCGCCTGCTTATGGCCACAGCACGGAAAAGGCACACGGATCTCCTCACAAGTTCCTTTCCCCACCTCCTTACCGATCTGCCCACTCTCACCAGGCGTCGAGAAACCAATAATCTTCGCATTCTTAGGACGCTTCACTCGATCTCGTGCCAGGTCCGTAGTCCAACCCTCACCCTCGATATACGGCTGCTTATCCACCTCATCGAGAATCACCAGCACACAGGACTTAGTCGCCCAACTACCAGCAGCATGAGAGCCCACCATGTAAACAGTGAGCCCCTTTAAGAAATACGTGAGATTCGTGATATCATCAGGATCCTCACCAACTTCTTCCAGCAGCTTATTATTCTTAATCCACTTCTGCAAACGTGTCTTAGAGACCTCACGAGCCTGCTTCTCAGAGTCGATCGCATAGATCATATTCCCCTGCCTATGCACCACCATCCAGCAAATCAGAATCAGACAAGCCATCGTGAAACCGACCTGCGAAGACTTCTGAATCCAAAATTCCGCCTTACCAGGTTTCTTAAACCACTCAAATAACTCCTTCACATACGGAGAATAAGACGCCGACCAATACTGATTCGCCTGCTCCTCATTCTCAGTCGCAGGAATTCTCAGCGTCCGCTCTGCCCACTCCCAAATCTCCTCATCCGGCTCTGGCTCATAAATCCCTGCCAACACTCCAGCCACCCACGCCTTAACAACCGCACTATCAAACTTCACTAAAAACCTCCTCAGTAAATCGACTAAACAGAGAATCACACAGCGCATCCCACCTAGCCTGATTAGCAGGACTCTGCACCTGACCCGTAGCCTGGCAAAATGCTGGATACATCCCACGAACACCCTGCTCAATAGGTCCATGAAATTCCCGAATCAGCATCTCCGCCAAATCCTTAGGAATCAACTTCCCCAGCTCCTCCTTCTCAGCACGAACCGCAGAAGAAACAGAACCAATACGAGCCACAGTATCCAGCCACGCCTTAGCCTGCCCAGGCTCCGTAGCCCTACGAGACAACTTCACCT
>CAKZMG010000064.1 GCA_937128235.1 uncultured Verrucomicrobiales bacterium | reverse complement strand
GAAGCTGATCTGGTCAGACCTCTAACGAAAAGGGGATTTCCAGGTGGTAGGCTTCACAATTTAGAGCGAGATGCTAACGGAAATTTCTATAGCAGTCATGTGAACGGAATTCACCGCATAAGCCCTGATGGATCTAGGATAAATGTAGTGTCTGGTAGATCTAGAAACCCACTCGGTCTAGCAGTGCGTGCGGATGGCTTAGCTCTTTCTGATTCTTCAGAGGGAAATCAATCTAACGGCACCTGCACCATCTATGAATCTAAGCACCCAGAGAATCAAAATACAGTGGCTAAGGGACGTAGAATCCTGTATCTTCCAAGAGGCATAGATAACTCACCGGGTAGCCGAATCTTCATGAATAGCACCAAGTTCGGAGCATTAGGAAAGAGCCTCTTCGGAGTAAGCTACGGCAGTGGGCGTATTTATCAGATCATGCGTGACCCTAACAACGGTAGCCCACAAGCGGCACTCCGTATGTTGCCAGGAGAGTTTTCTAGTGGAGCTTCAAGGTTAGAGATGAATCCTAGAGATGAACAACTCTACGTAGTAGGGTTCGATGGCTGGGGCGACTTTGGAGTCACAGAAGGCAGCTTCACCAGAGTAAGATACACTGGGAAGAAAGACCTCACTCCAGTCTCTTGGCAGTCCTATAGCGATGGTCTATGTGTGAAATTTAATGAGCCAATAGACCCTACTAGTATCACAGCCAAGTCACTATTTATCCAGCAATGGAACTACAGAGACTCACTGCATAGCTATGGATCGCCTGAATACTCAGTAAAGGATGGCGAGAAGTTAGGTCACGATAGGCTTAAGATCGAATCCATTACCTTTTCAAAAGATGGAACAGAAATGCTCATCAAGGCTCCAGACATTTTGCCAGCAATGTGCACTCAGATCTATGCTAAGCTAAAATCCACCTCTGGTGCTGAGCTGACACTCGACCTCTATGCCACGATCAACCAACTTCCCAAAAAATCACTCAAGGGAGAGGCTACGGTATCCACTAAACCACATGATCTCAAAGTCCCATACAAAGATAATAATAAGAACACCTATGTCACTATAACTAACTTCTTTGATAAGCGTGCCGGCAAAGATTTAGTGAAGCGTAAAGTAGGTCCGATCGTCCCCTACAAAAAGAAAGATCTGAATTACAACTGGATTCATAGTAACATTATCATAAAGCAATCTTGCATAGCGTGTCACACCTCGAATGCTAAATATGATTTTTCTAACTACGAATCATTGCTCAAAGCGATCGATCTCAAGCACCCACATAAAAGCCACATTCTAGGTATGATGGCATCAGAGAGTATGCCTCCCATTGGGTTTCCTACAGTGTCACCAGAGATGCAAAAAGCATTGAAAGAATGGATCGAGATGGGAGCACCTAAGTAACAATTCTTTGGAAGCGCGGAGCCACAAGCGTTTGATGAAGTGGAAGAGCTTCTCGCTCCATGCTTCCCGCTTCCAATGCCAAAGGCATACACACCAATAACTAACAAATTTATGAAACTAACAAAAATACTAATTACTAGTCTAGTGCTGACAAGCTCATTGTTTGCTGCACCAGTGGAAGAAGGATTCACTGCAATCTTTAACGGAAAAGACCTCACAGGTTGGTCAACTAAAGGCGGCGCTGCTCCATACAAAGTCATAGACGGTGAAATCATCGGCACCACAGTGAAAGGATCTCCCAACACATTTCTAACAAGCAATAAGCATTACTCAAACTTTGACCTTAGGTTTGAGGTGAAAATCGATAATGATGAGCTCAACTCAGGTTGCCAGGTTCGCAGTAATTCAACTAAGGATTATAGGAATGGAAGAGTGCATGGCTACCAAGTAGAGCTTGAAGCACAAAATGGCACAGCTGGATTTATCTATGATGAATCTCGACGTGGCTGGCTCTCCAAAGACCGTAAGGACGAAGCTAAAAACAAAGCATTCAAAGCAGGAGAGTGGAATGAAATCCGCATCCTCTGTGAAGGGGATTCCATTAAAACCTGGGT
>CAKZMG010000063.1 GCA_937128235.1 uncultured Verrucomicrobiales bacterium | reverse complement strand
TATCACCAAACCCTGATCACGCATCTTCTCCAGCATCACATCCGCCACCACACCCACCTGCTCATCCGCTAATTCTAGCTCTACCTTCATGACTTCACCTCCTCATCAACGATCGTATCAATCCCCTCACGCACACAACCCACATAGGATTCCTTACGTAAATAGTTGTCCAAATCCTCACCAGTCACCTCAGGCCCATCTTCCTCACAGCACCCACATTTTTCACAGAGTTCCTGAGTATTAGGATGCACAAAATCCCACTCACAATCACAACCCCAATACCAGTCAGCATCGACTACCTTCATGACTTCACCTCCTCATCAGTAATTTCAAAACTCACCTTACGAGCTCTCACCACTCGGCTCAGCTCACGCCCCCCACCGATATCGCCTAGATACTTCTGTAGCAGCCACCCCACACGGCTCCGCTTCCTAGCATCAGTTCCAGCCACACCCAGCTCACTAGCCATATCCGCCACACTATAAGATCCGCACTCCATCCCCCGCAGCAGAGTCAGCACACCATCACCTAGCTCCAGAGCCTCCCCCTCCTCAGCCATACTCAGCACAGACTCAGGGAACTTCACGAAACCACTCTTCGCATCCACCTTCTGCACCCTATAGCCCATCAGCTTGCTAGCCTCCCACGCATCACGCAGCAGAGTCTTCGCCTTAGCCTTCTCACGGGTCACATCCACCCCCTGAGCATCCAGCCAGTTAGGCAGAGTCATCAGCTCAGAATCATCTATCACAGAGTAAAATCCCTGCTTCCGGATCATCGGCAGAACCTCACCAGTCACCCACCTGCGGAACTTCTTAGCCTCCGCCTTACGGCTCTTAAAAATCAAATGATAAAGACCAGACTCAGTCACTAAATTAGTCACTCCCTCACGACTCCCTAAGTTAAGCTTAGTCACTTCATCCGCATCTAAGCCACCTACCACTACTGTAGCATTACTCAGCCCCAGCACATCACACACATCCTTAGCCACGAACATCGGCTCACCAGACGCAGAAAGCACAGTCCTTACACCAGCCCCCTCAAAGTCAAAAACCTTTATCTCATTTTTTATTTCTCCACTCATAATCTACTACAATTAGTTAGTTAAAATTCACTCTCTAAAATTCAGATCACCCCTACTCACCATCGCTGGCTTTCGGTGGTTTCTGCCTAAAATATTTACGCCGCTGAATCACTAGCCGTTGCCCCTATAAGCACTGAAGTCTCTAGAATATAATCCTTCATCACTTTCTTCATGGACTCACAACGATCCACACATCGCTGTTTCAAAATATCCTGCACATCCGCAGGAAAGTCTCTTAACTCAAACTCAATATTTGCAGCCTCTGCCACTTCGATATCTTTCATCATGCCCACAGTAAATAACGAAATCGTTACCTTGTCAACACGAATTCGTTATTTACATTGACAATCGTAACGAAATCGTTACAAACCCAACTATGACAAAGGAATTCACCACTAAGTTTTTTTCATGGGCTAAAGAAAATAATCACGATTATAAATCTATTGCCAAATTGTTAGACAACAAAGCCCCGACAATAAAAAATTGGAATTCCATCGGTATTCCAAAAGGAAAACAATTCGCATGCCAAGCTATAATGGACGCCAGCAAACAAGAACCAGCTATCGACACTATTAGCATCCCATTCAACCCTGAAGAATTCGAATTAATTGAAAACGCTTCACATATTGTTCAAACACGAATTAAAGAGTATTGCCGTAGAGCCATCATAGCTAGAGCTCGTCAAGATGCAGCACCAGGAGACAATACACAAATCAGCCCAGACGTCACAACCCATCTCAGAGTAGCCGAAAAAACAGCTAAATACACAACTGAAAGAAAATCTAACATAATAGAACCCTGCACAGAAGCAAACGACTCTGGTGGCAACAGCAACACCTCGGCAAGCTAACGAGCACACAAAAAAAGCAACCTAACAGTTTTCTAACAGAAAGCAAAATCTCCTTCCAACTACACCTCAATATCTAAAAAAGCCTCGCATCAAGCGGGGCTTTTTAGTTATCTAAATTCATGAAAACATTCACAACCCTTCTCTTCATCATACTCTCCAACCATCTAATTCACGCCAAACACTTACACAAAGAAAGCTGGTATCAGAATCGAGTAGCCGAAAAGTGGGGAGCCAGAACAGAAGTAAAAGTAGCCAATGGCAGAGTAGACATCCTAGGAAAAAACTACGCCACCGAGGTCGAGTTCGCAGAAAAATGGAAAGAAGCCATTGGCCAAGCTCTCTGGTATGCCATGCAGACGAACAAGCAACCAGGCATCGTGTTAATCTGTGAAACTCCAGCAGACTACCTCCATGCCATCCGCCTACGCTCAGTAATAAAACACTCTAATCTAAATATAAAAGTCTGGCTCTACCACGAACTCATCCCCAATCAAAAAACTTAACTACCCAACCCAAACGAAAAAAGGCTCGCACAATGCGAGCCTTTCTTCGTTTAAAAACTAATCTTACATACCGCTATAACCCGCAGCTCGTGTCTGTGCATCTATCACACGCTCCCTCTCCATAGCCACCAGCTTACTATCCGCCATATCAAAAAACGCCTGTCCCAGAGAATAAATTAAGATTCCCACAACCATACAAGAAAAAGCTAACATCACATTCACCATCACCATCCCATCCGACACCCCACTCACTAAAAACCCTAACCCCGCTAAAACATGCAGCACACAGAAAACCATCACCACACCTCGCCCATTAGCATAAGCAGACCTCCCACGAAGCTCCTTAGCATATATCTCTAAACCTGCATTCCTTTTTTTACTAGCCATAAACAACAACATATCATCACCAAAAACATCCACCAACAAAAAAAGGCCGCACCGAAATGCGACCTTAAAATCTAATACCCAAAAAACTAACAACTAATCTACCCACTCAGCATCCACCCAGCCCTGAATCACCTCCCTAAGCTTAGCACCCGACTTCACACCATCCCTAGCGCACAGCTTCACCAACTTAGCCTTATACCCCTCCTCTAACAGAGCAAACACCTT
>CAKZMG010000062.1 GCA_937128235.1 uncultured Verrucomicrobiales bacterium | reverse complement strand
GCCTTTGCGTAGCGCTTACTGCGCTTTCTGTTGGTTGCCATGTTGTTATTTAGTTGTTTGTAGCAGTCAGCGAGTCGATCATGGCCCGCGAGGGTGTGCGACTCTCCTGCAATGTTTGTGCGTTTCTGACAGAAATTGCCAGAGCGGAGGGCGGTGTTATGCCAAGAATGCCTCTAGGTCAACCATTTTTGAGGAAATTGAGGATTTTTTTAGAATTTATTGATTGATAGATCTTACACTGTCTCCAGGTTTGTACTCACATTCCAATATACTCCAGTCAGGTTCTGATACCGTCCCGTTGAGCACTCGCTCAATCTGTTTGCTTGTTTCAAGAGCTAATGGTTTGCTCGGAGTAGCATAGATATCTAGTTTGGGGTAAATGTCTTTTAAAATGGGGTCATCGCCTATGTTGAGGATGGAAACCTCTTGAGGGACACTGAAGCCCTTTGCCGCTAACCAGGTGATAGTGGCTACAACATTTTCATTTGTAGTGAGGAGTGCTGTAGGGCGATCAGGTTTCCGGAATAATGCATCTAGCTTGCGAAATAAATCTTCATTGTCAGGCTCATGGAAGCAAAGGCAGGCTACTGTGTCTTCACTCGATATGCCTCTGGATTCAAGCCTGTTTATAATCTTAGCTTCCATCGGTTCCCAGTCTTTCTGTCTTGCTTTGTGTAAAAAGTTGAATGATTGATGGCCTCTTCTCTTAAGAAGGTGGAAAGCGTGAGAAAAAGTAGAGGTGATTTCGTAGGAGATGTTGTAACAATGCTTATGATAAGAGCTGTTCCCTCCAATGGCGAAGACTGGCTTCTTTAAATCTATGAGGTAGCTGAGAATTTGATTATTCCCTTCGATGACCAAATAGGAGTCAGCTTGGTGCATCACGATGTTACGTTTGAGAGTATCTTGGCGAATGCTTGCCGCTTCAAAGGCTAGTGAAATAAATTCTATTTCGATACTTTTTTTATGGAGACTTTGCGTTAGGTCTCTCAAGTAGGCTTGCATAGATGATTTCAGGTCGTTTCTTGGTGAGGCGGTGATTACAATGAGAGTGGCAGATTTTGGTTTCGCCAGATTGGAGCCTTTGGATTGTGATAATATTTCCCTAGGTTTTCCTCTGCAAGGGTCAGATAGGTAGCCTTCACTAGTAAGGATGGATAAGGCTACGCGTAAGGTTTTACGAGAAACTTCTAGATCACTGCTGAGCTGTATCTCGCTAGGTAAATAATTAGTCCACTTGCCAGCACCTATCTCATCACGTAATTTCTGGGCAACGATTTCTCCGAGTGGCTTCTTAAGTGGATGATGCATAGTTAGCTATTTTATACTTATTGTAATGGACTTACAAGTGAAATGTACCTCAAAGGGACTTTCAAGCGGTGGTTGCTAAATTTAGGAACTGAGGCTTTAGTATGGACGAAGTGGCTATTCCTATAAGGAGATCTTGTAAGGAAAAGGTTACTCAATTTACAAAAATAACTTAATAAATTATATGAAAAAATCAATTATCTTAACAACATTAGCAATAAGCTCTGCTGTGGCTAACGCAGCAATAATCAGTGTAAACGTAACAGATGGAGGTCCTGGATTTGGAGCTACAATCTCATCTACTCAGCTAGCAGGAGTAGTAGAAGCTGGTAACTGGAATGTAGTTTCTTTCGAGACAGGTGGAACTACTAATGCCCATGCTGGCACGAACACAGGAAACTTACTAGATGATGCTGGAGCAAACTCTGGAGTATCTATCAGTAGCACTGGGACATGGGGGCGAACATTTAATAACTCTACAGGCTTCAACACGGGCACCGCTTTATTCAATGATTCTATGATCACTAACTATTCAGACACGAATACAGGATCTATTACTCTCACAGGGGTTTCTTATGCCACTTACGATGTTTACGTTTACTCTTCAAGACCTTTCGTTCAAGAAGCAGGCTTCACTGTAGGGGGAGTATCCCGCTTCTTGGCATTTGACTTAAACGCAACCTCTGGTCCACTAGAAGAAGGATCATTTGCTACTCAGGCTCTTGCAGAAGGGTCAAGAGGCACTGGAAATTATATCAAATTTTCAGGTGTAACTGGGAGTTCACTTACTATTCAGGCTGAAAGTGTTGGAAATTTCATGTCTGTAAACGGCATTCAAATTGTTCAGGTTCCTGAGCCATCATCAACGGCTCTACTTGGACTCGGTGGACTTGCTCTAATCTTGCGTCGCCGTAAGTAATCAATATGTAATTTTTTTCATTAGTGTTTATCCCAATCGTCTCATCTTTGAGGTGGTTGGGATTTTTTTTGTGTACTTTATTTTTAGCCTGTAGTGGTGGGTGAGAATTTTTCTTTCAGAAGAGATAAAATGCACTATTGTGAGTTCTCGAATGATAGAGATAGAAGCACCAGACGAAAGTCAAAAGGCGTACCATCATGTGGAGAGATTGTCTAATCTCTACGTGGAGCACGGGAATGGATTTCAGATGAATGCTGAAATTCGTAGAATTACGAGTGATGAAGATGTTAGTAAATCCCTACATACGAAAGCTCTAGCTCTGGCTAAACATAAGCTGGCAGAGAGAAAGCGTAAGAATCGAATACTTGGAGTGGGTTTGATTGTTTTTAGTTTGACGTTAGGTGCTCTTACTTATTTTATGGATGGTAATTATGTTGTTGCTCCTATTGGTTTATTTGGTTGGGGTGCTTTGCTTTTGATTAATAGCGCAAGAGCGATTGAGGTGGAGTTGTAGTGGCTAGATCATGTCGCTCTAATTGGATCATGGAAGAGTGTTCTCTTCTGTTACGGCTATCTTAGTCATGATAATTTGTTAAATCCAGCTCGCTCAGGTTTTGAAAAGGGTGGATTGAGAAAGAGGAGATGAGATTTAAGGGCTGGGTTCTAGGTTAATTTGAGTCAGGTTTTTCTTCAGAAATTGCGTGGTCAATTAGTTTTCTGACTTTTCCTAAGAGGAGTTTTTGTTTGGTGAAGGTTAGATCATCCGTGAGAGTGGTTTGGATGCCATTGAGTTCGATGGCTTCGAGCCAGCCATTAGGTCCTTGGATGACAAGGTTGATCTCTTTGTTTTTTAGAATGTGAGTGTTCACGCTATAGCCAAATTTGCCGGATAAAGGGGAAATGTCAGTTGAGTCTATATTTGTGATTTTGGCGACTCTGTTGCCTTTGTGGGAGATTTGGATGGAGTAAAAATCTTTGTATTTAGGGTTCTTGCGGGTGTATTCTTGCTTGAACCATGAGACAGTAAGTAGAGTGTCTTTTCCTCGTTGATAGGTCTTTATATGTAGGTCTTTTTCTTCGCTGATGCTAACTGTTGTTTCCCATTCTGCAGGGATGTCATTTTTGGTGAGTTTATCGATGGCTTCCCTGTCAGTGACTTCTAGTGCTAGTTTTATTAGTTGTGCTGAGTATTCTTCTTTAGCCTCTACCTTCGCCAATGAGGGTGAGGAAAGTGTAACGAGTAAGAGCGCGATTAGGTATTTCATAGGAGTATTTTGCTGGCTATGGTCTCACTGTAACAATGGTGGGTTTTTGGTTTCCGAAATAGTGTTCGGCTGCGGCTTTGATCTCTGTGGTGGTGACAGCTTTGATGTGCTCAGCTGTTTGACGGTGGTGGAGGGGGTCTAGTCCGAGTGTGGTGTCGATTGCGCAGAGCTGAGCCATGGTTCCGTTACTCTGGTTGGCTAGGGCTTGTTTGGCGAGCCAGGAGGTTTTTACGTTTTGTAGTATTTTTTCAGAAATGCCTTTGCT
>CAKZMG010000061.1 GCA_937128235.1 uncultured Verrucomicrobiales bacterium | reverse complement strand
GGCGGACGCATGATCGAGGACATGGCAGAGCTTAACCTAACAGATGATGGCAAGCTCACACTAGACTTCGTAAAAGCTCCATCAGCCGATACCAAGGTAACTCTACTCATCAACTCAGAGCCACTAGAACTCACTAAAGAAGGCAACACCTACACCTCCACCAAAGTGAACAACCAGCTCCCAGCAGAAGTCCACGTCAGCATCAAAAGCGCGGATGACAAGCACGTAGAGAAGATCCAAGTAGAAACCGGCAAATGCCCAGACTGCAAAAACGCCAAACTAGCCTGCACCTGCCATAATCACGATCACGGAGATCATGATGCTCACGACCACTAATCAACTCGCTTGAGGATTAAACCCACCACCCCGCACTTCTTTAAGGAGTGTGGGGTTATTTATTTTCTTTTTGCGCATATCTAATAATTTACGGCTAGCTGGGTGGCTACTTATATTAGATAGCTAGTTGACGGATTATTTACTCAGATAGGGTTACTTGGTCCGCATTTATTCCAAGAGAAATCAGCCCATCTTGATGTCTCTCCACTATATTAACGTCTGCCAATAGATCAAGCCAAGCATCTAGCCTGTCTGCCATCCATGGAGCATCGCGGCTCCCTAAACTATTACGCATGCCTGTTGTAGGAGTGATTCCTAGATCCCCTAGGGCAAAGCGTAGTCTTTGCATAGGTTCATTAGGATTTAAGCGAGAGAGACCAACTCGTAAGTGTTGAGTGAAGACAAGGTTTGAGAACAACTCTTTCAGAAAATCTTGTAAGTCACGGTCTTGGTTGTTTAATAGCCAATTATAGAACCAACGAATTGATATTCTACTTTCTCCTCCCCAAGATAGCTCCTCAAGTGTTTGGTGTTGCTCTATTAACGGAGAGCTTCGTAGTATCCACCGAGCTAACATTACTAAAGTGGCTTCGACATCATCTGATTCAGAAATTTGCCATAATGACTCTTCAGAAGAGGGGTGGTCTTTTGAGACGTTTAAATTCCACCATTGAGATGCTTTTTCAAAGTCTGGAGGGCCTCCCGCTATGATTGATTCATGGCATACGAGGGTATGCATGTCCTTAGGAGGTGTTTTGATTGATTTAATAATATGCTCTGTAATCTCAGTTATACTCGAACGACCTACTTTGACAGCTTGCTCAAAATGAATAAGGAATCGCTCTAGAATGCAGCGCTGATACTGACGTGTCTCAAAGAGGGACCAATGTAGTTGCTGGTTTTTAACCCTCTTATCTGAAAGCTGTAACGGAACTTCTTTGCTGATGAGTCCAGTATGCCATATTGCTATGAGCTCCTCATAGGTCGCTTTTTTTATTGATTTTAGAGTATCAGTAATGAGAGCTGTAGTGAGTAGTCTTTGGGTTATAATCTCATTTTGATTGGTGTCGAGTAGATGTCGAATTAATGCACTTATGACTTCAAGCGGGGCATTTTGAAATGCCTGAGGGTGTAGTCCACTACATTGAAGGTGATTGAGTTCTTCTGCGGAGGCGTGAAAGTTTAGCTGTGATATTTTCTGGACTAGAGGGACTTCACCTATGAAAGTGTCTACAAATTTACAAATTAACTGCGTGTCTTCATTTTCTGACGGAGTGTGGATTTGAGTGACTTTTCCTTCTTCCCCTGCAGCGTAGCCAATGAAATCGAGATAACGTAATGATGGACCATAGAGTGGCGCAGCATAGAGGCTAGTAGCATCAGTACGGTGAATGTCTTGGCTAAAGGCTAGTTTGCCAGGTAGGACAATATCTTGGTTAACTCCAATTCTGCGGTTAGGAGAGCCAAAGAGGTCGTTTGCTTGCGATCCATCTTTTACGCCATCGGCCATGACGACCTCCAGAGCTTCACGGAAAGCCTTATAATTTGCTTCGGTGTAATCATTGGGGCTACTTTTACAGACTTGCTTAAACTTCCATGGAATCCAGACCCCAAGACAAAAAATGCCTATATCACGAGTTTGGTTATTCACTCCTGGTAAAAGATTCTGCCCAAGAATTCGGAGATTGATCAAGCGAAGGCCTAAGAAGTCAATACCGCCTCCGTCATCTTTGAAAGCTTCAGTGAGGAAAGGAGTTGGGCTGAGTGGTTTAACTGACATGATGTTTGTAGGCTTCAATTAAAATTTCTGGGACGAGAGCGGTTCCACATGACGGACAAATACAGGGTTTCATGTGCAATAGGGGATAGAGGGCTGGTCGCCTGATGTTGGCTGAGTGACAGGAAGGATGAACACAGAATGGTCGGTATCCGTCTACTTTAAGTATGAAGTCTTTCTTGCTTTTAGCTTTCAATAACCGAAGAAAATGATCCCACCCTTCCATTTGTTGAGCTAGTTTGACATCATAATTTATCCCTTTACGAGCAGAGAGTATGCAGAGGAATTGTTGATAGCCTATGAAACCATCCCAAGATATTTTATCGAGATCTTTCATTGTTTTAGCGAGAGCTATTCTGTCAATAGATGCACCACTAATGGCGGCGTATCGAGCGGCCTTGCTGATGATAATGTTAGTTGTGGAATCGTCCAATGTAATGCTATGCCCAGCGAAAAGTTTAAATTTCAGCCACAGGGTGTTTATCTCTTGGCTTTGGTCATGAATATCTCTTTTCAGTAAGGCAAAGAAAGCGATAAAAAGATGTATGAAATCAGTGTGTAAATATAGATCAGGGTTTAACTGAATGTCTTCAAGTATAGGAGGGAATAAATTTCCTTTGCTTAAATATGGGTGGTTCTTAGGTAGTGAGAAGTCGTCAAGTTGTTGTCGGTTGCCTATCATTAACTGTAGGAATCGTGAAATAAGTTCGGCCTTACAGCTAACGATCTTTTCAACTCTACGGTTGCCTTCGTAATCGATGCCTTTTGTTAGGGGGGTGCCGTCACCTGGATGAGTTAAGTAAGTCAGTATGAATGTTGCAAAGGCCACAGGTAGAAGTTGTTCTTTATGAGGCATTTCAAATTCAGGGTTTTGCTTCCCTTTGAATCCTGGTCTAGCGTAGATTACTACCTTCTGGAGTTTCGCTTCGAGTCGGGAGAAATCTGCTTCAGCTTTTATCCATGTTGTTACTTGTTTGCGTATAGCTTTGTCTATTGATTTTTGGTCAGGAGTTATAGTCTGGGATTCATCTTCGGAGTCTTCCTGTAGGTCACTTTGCTCAGAAACGCAATCTGATGAGTCGTCTTTAAGGAGAATACTGAGGATTTTCTGAAACCAAGCCATGTTCCCTGTGAAATTACTGGACACAGTTAAGGGACTGCCCGG
Source organism: uncultured Verrucomicrobiales bacterium (assembly GCA_937128235.1). GTDB lineage: Bacteria > Verrucomicrobiota > Verrucomicrobiia > Verrucomicrobiales > Akkermansiaceae > Rubritalea. The sequence goes on along the minus strand of CAKZMG010000061.1, from coordinate 388 downwards.
TAGTGCTATTTGTGGAGGCCAAATAGGATTAACAGGTGCTTTGCTCTTACTATCTTTATCAGCCTTAGACTGACCTCCTTCATTTTTAAAGCCGTCATCATATGCTTTTTCCTCAATGGCCTGGCTTATAAGTTGCATTGCCGCACTAATGCCTGCGGCCTCCGCTAAACCTTCGCTAGAAAATAGAGCGTTAAGGGCTTCAGTAGCATTTCTTTGTTGAGGAGTGGCTAGTAGGTCTGAGAAGTTTTCGATTAACGTGAACGATTTGAATAGTTCGCCGGTTACTGTAGTGCCAGTTATCTCTATGGCGGATGCATTTTGTTGTCCGCTAACCCATTCAGGAAAATGACCTTGGTTGAACAGAGCCACTTCTTGATCTTTAAATAAT
>CAKZMG010000060.1 GCA_937128235.1 uncultured Verrucomicrobiales bacterium | reverse complement strand
AGTTCGTTGGTTGTTGTTGAACCTTTACGATATTTGAGCGAATTTTGCAGTGATTATTTATGATTATTTTTTTAGTCTATTTTGGTGAATATTGTGGGGATTGTGGAGGAGCTTGAGGACTCTTTTAATAAAGTGCCAGAGACATCCTGTCTCTGTCCATCAACCCAAGCGAAACATTTAGCATGGTGCCATTTACCAGCAAAACACCAAATATAGGTCTTCAAATATAGGTCCTATAAGACAAATAAGACCTATATTATCAATCTCAGTTTCTTGCAAATTGTCTGTCTCATAATAAATTGCCATAATGAAAATCAAATGAGGCACGGCTCACGGCGAGTTTTTGCCATAGGATCTCTGCTAGAACATTTATACGATCAATGAACTTATAGATTTTATCGATTAGGTGTATTTTTAAATAGGTGGTAATCATTCCTCATGCCTAGAAACCGCCAACAACAAAAAAATCTAAGACGTCCTACTAAAATAATACAGATCAAATATTTAATAGCCTTAGCATGTGGCTCTGTGTCGGGACTCATTTCTTCTTTGATAATCAATTTCCCAGAAGATCATACACTGTTATGGTTCCCTGGTACCATCTTTGGATTGTTTTTTAGCTGCTATTACTTATGGGCGACTTCATCACATCAATCCCGACTTAAAGATCTGATGTGGCTCCTTTTTATAGGACTTTCAACAGCGGCTTATTTCGCTGCAACTGTCGTCTTTGTTAATCTGTTTAAGGGCTTTTGGTTTCATGGAGTCATGGCTGGTTTTACGGGTAGCGTCATCTTGGTTTTATCGATTTGGTTATGTTCCCTCAGAATGCCTTCTTGGCGCAATGCAATGATAACGCTACTAATGGGAAGCGTTTTAGGCAGTCTATCTATATTTGCTTCAGCAAGCTACATCTTGTTTGTACCGTGGCAAACTGTCGTTTTTGTAGGTTTGGTTTCGATTCTACCTAAAGATCTTTTGGAAGATAATACAAAAAAAGCAGAACCCCAGTGCTAGGTTTTCATCGAGGCGATCCCTTATAAAGATGAGGTGTTAAGTAATCATTAACTGCCTTGGATAATTTGTGCAAGATTTTCTGGTTTGGTCAGTTTTGCAAATCTGGCTTTCAAAAAATAGATTTGTCACAAAAGAGGGGGGCTGTAATAATGTGGGTGTGATGATAGAAACCACAATCTTTAACCCAGCAGCAACGCTCGCCCTTCCGTAGGTATAATCTAACTTAAAATGGACTACCTCTTCACAGTAGATGATACCTTTCAGATCGAAGATCGTGGTCTTATTCTTGGTCATGGTTTACCTCAGACTTCAGAGATTACTCTTTTTCGAGGCAACTATCTTATTCTTCGCAGACCCGACTTATCTATCGTTAAGGCTATTTTAGCGGAGATTCCGATGATTCGGTATCGTCCCGATGTTGCGCCTGAGGACAGAACCACACCTATTATGCTAAATAAGGGTATCAGTAAGTCAGATGTTCCAATTGGTACTGAAGTTTTTCTAGAGAAGCCGAATACAGAGTTTGTTCGACGAGCGATAGATGTAATCTCTCGTAATTCTAACGTTGAATATGGTATTTTTGGGATTATTGATTCTTCAAAGTTTTTCCCTCCCAGAGAGTTGTTGAACACATTTCTATTTAGGGGATCAGATCCGTGTGATCAAGATGCTAGAATGGATTCGTGGGAGCCATTTGAATTATCAGAAGACGAGTTTGATTTATTATTTAGCTGGTGGAAGTGTGCGCACAAGCATAGTGTTGTGGATGCTCTGAGCTGTGATAATTGGAGCGATTGGTCAGTTGAGATTATCGAGGGCTAACCTCAAAGATAGCTTCTCTGCAATGACTAAACTGATGAACTGGTTGACAGAAATACTATTCCTTTCGGGTCTGTCTCTTAGTGAATAAGGTGATGAGTGGAGTCTCCAGGTGAATTTGATCTAATATATGCGATTGCAACTGTTTTCTTGTGCACGTCTAGACTGATGTAGTATTGTATTTTCATGATGAAGATAGGCTTGCGCTCCCGCAAGCGTGGGAAGAATCCTAAGCTCATCATACTTTTTATCAACAATGACAAGGCTCACGACGAGCTTCAGCGATAGAATCTCGGCTAAAAATAATCTATCTAATGGCGAAAGAACCATCATTCGAAAAGCTCGTTGAGGAGCGAAAAATGATTCTCGGTAATACGCTTTCTGCAGATGCAGAAGAGTGCTGGTCACGAACTTCTAAGATTCTAGAAGATTCTAGATCTCTATATACAGACCGTCACGTAAACACTATTTGGGAAGGTCCTACACGTGGTTTGTTACTTCCTCTTACATTCGAAGTCTTGCGAGAATTTACCCGTAAGTTTTCTGAAGAAGCAACTTCATATCTAGTCAAGGGATTGAGCCACTCCAACCCCAATGTGGTAGGACACTCAATACTTGCACTTTCACAAATAAGCCCTCATACCCTTAGAAATCAGATTAATATTCTAGCAAATCGAACTGAGCCAATTCAATCAATACATGGGAGCTTTGGCTGGGAAGGAAGCCTTTTAGAATATGCAAATCATCATCTCAAACACAAATAGGCTGACAAGTAAAAGTATTGACGTTGATAAAATGAAACCCGTGAAAATCTATGAAATATTAGGCAAAGATCTAAGCGGTAATTCATGGCTGTTCTATGAAGAACATGATGCATTGAAAGTTAAACAATGTGTCCAACCCTTTATGTGTTCCTGCTGTGGTAAGTTTCCAGAAGAAAAGGTTATTGTTGATCTAGGGGTAGCCCTTCGATTCACTACACCATACAAACATAATGCTTTTTACACCTCTGATGATTGGCTTGTAGTTGATGAATCTACGGCTGAAGGCCTCAGATCCTGTTGCCGTTGTCAATTGGTTGAGGTAGGAGCCGGTTACTTTGCTGTTTTACCTGAACGGTATGCTGTTAATGACGCTACTGCTGGATTCGAGTTTCACGGAGAGGTCTGCTCGATTTGTAATCGTCCGCATGAAGCTGTCGTAGGGCCATTGGCTAGTAGTCATGAGCTTCCTGCTGATGTTGATGTCTTGTGGTCGACTGAACGACACAACGAATCAGTTAAGGGCGCAAGGCTAGGAGTGTGGTGTGATTCTCACGATTTACGCTTAATCAAGAGAATATTGGGCAAGAGGTTCGAGTATACCCAAGCACTATAAGAACTAATCACTACATGGGATTCCTACTGAATAATGGATAGCTTATTTTAGACTTTAGACGCATTGTGCAAGATTTTCTGGTTTGGTCAGTATTGCAAATCTGGCTTTCAAAAATAGATTTGTCACAAAAGAGGGGGGCTGTGACAATGTGTGGGTGATGGTAGAGAGATTAGGTAGAATGATGGGGTTAAATATGGCAGGTAAGGTTAGTGCGGTGGTAATTTCACTGTGTGTTTCTGCGGTGGCTGATGATGAGGTGGCTATGGTAGCTAAGGCCGAGGCTGTGAAGATGACGAGTGAGTGGAAGGGTAGGCTGAAGGGCGATAAGCTGAGTTATTCTGTGGGTGGTGTGAAGGATGGTTTCACGGTGAGGTTTAGCGAGGGCACTCCGCTGGGTGATGTGACGGCTCTTACTTTAAATGTGGATGGTGGATCTACTACGATTGCTTTTAAGGGGAAGGTGACTGAGAAGAGTTCTGTGGAGGAGCTGCGTAAGAATTTGCTGTATGTGGCGATGGATAGGGTGGCTACGCCAGGGTTGAAGGTGCCGGGCTGGGAGGTGAGGCCGATGACTTCTGTTTCTTCGTTTAAGAAGGGTGTGAGTGTGGATGGGTTTGAGGATGGGGTGTTGAAGTTTAGTGTGAAGGGCTCATTTTTTGCGATTTCTGGTAGTAAGAAAAATGTGCTTGTGCCGGCGGATGCTCCGATGCCTGAGAGTGCTTATTTTAGGATTAGTAAGCCGCTGGAGTTTGATATAAATTTTAGTGGGAAGCTGGATCCTAAGGTGGAGGAGAAGGAGGTGAAGAAGGAGGTTGAGTAGGTGTTAGAAGCTCCCTTTATGGTTTGCCGTGGAAGGGTTTGACGGTTGGGTCTTGGGGGTAAGTTTTTGTGGCGTTGGTTTTGATTGTTTGCCAGGTTTGGAGGGCTTGGGGGGGGAGGGTTTCTTTGAGTTGGTTGAGGTGGTTTTTGGTTTTGCGGATGTATTTGTAGGCGGTTTCGTAGGCGAGCTGGCGGTCTGATTTGCCTTCGTTGATGCCTGGGACTGCTGGGTTATTTCTTTCCCAGAGGAGCTGGCAGGCGCGGTCTATGGCGGGGGCGGAGTTTGGGATGTTGAAGAGGGTGGTGACCCAGATGTGGGTGTAGGTGGTGATGGCGGAGTCGGTTTTTTGTTGTTGGTCGTAGGCGCGGGCGAGGAGCTGGAGGATTTCTAGGTGGTGGGTTTTGACGCTGAGGGGGTATTTGAGGTAGGCGAGTGCGTTGGTTTCTATTTGGGGCCAGTTTTTGTCTTGGTGGAGGAGCTGGATGATGTGGTAGTGGGCGGTGGCGCGCGGTGCGGGCGGGGTGAAGGGGTTGGTTAGGATTTCTGTGAGTTGTTGTTTTGCGGTTTGGAGTTCTTCGGGGTTGGCGGGGTTGTTGCGGACGGCAAGCTCGATTGCGATGCCGAGTTTGGCTTCGGTTTTTTTGATGTTGGAGTTGCTTGCGATGATGGCTTGGTAGTAGTTCTGGGCTTCTTGGATATGGTCAGTTTCTAGGTAATGTTTTGCTATTTTTAGGAGGGTGAAGTTGTCTAGGTCTTGGGTGCGGTATTGGGTGATGAGGTCTTGGTAGTGTTGGTTGATTTGTTGTTGGAGGGTGGTTTTTTGTTGGGGTTCGCGGGCGCGGTTTTTGGCAAATTCGAGGGTCTCGATCTGGGCAGCGATGAGGAGGGACTGGTGGTAGGCGGAGGGGGTGGTTTTGATTTTTGTGGTGAGGGTGTGGATGATGTCTTGGGTGGGGGTCTTGTCTTTTCTTAGGAAATAGAGGTAAGTTTTTAGTGCGGTTTCTATGCCGGGTGTGTTGGGTGTGTTGTTGTGGTTGAAGAGGTGGTGGGAGAGGAGCTGGGTGGGGAGGTGAGGGTTGTCTGGATTGGATTTGGCGATGGCGGTGATGGCGGCTGTGAGGATCTGGGTGTGGTAGGGGGAGGTGCTGGTAGTTTTGGCGGTTTTTTGGTTTTTATTTTGATCTTGAAGTTGGAGGTAGTTGAGGAGGTAGGGGATGGTTTCTTTGAGGCGGTGATTGGTGAGTCCTTCCCAGGTTGGCTGACCGAGGAGGTCTATGAGGAGGTAGTAGGCTTCGTTGCGCGCGTGTGTGTTGGCGGTGTCTGTGGCTAGCTGGATGGCGGTCTGGTAGTGGGCGACGGCGGTGTCTTGCTCGCTTAGGAGGAGGTGGGTGTTGCCTAGGAGGATGGCGGCTGAGGGGGAGATTTTGCTGTGGGTATGGTGCTGGAGCTGGGCGTTATTTACGAAGGGGATGTCTAGGGTGAAGGGGAGTAGGGTGAGGATGGCGGTGTGGAGGTGACGCTGGGAGTAGTGGGCGTAGGCGATGTCGTAGTGGGCGAAGGGGGTGTAGGTGGATTGGGGGTGGTCGGTGATGAATGTTTGGAGTGCTGGGATGGAGGTGTCGAATTTTAGGAGCTGGTTCTGGACGGCGGCGGTGAGGTAGGCGGTGTCTGTGTGGTAGGGGCTGTGTGGGTGGGTGGTGTGGTGGTGGGCGAGTAGGGGTGCGGCTGTGGCGAAATTTCCAAGGTAGTAGTGGGATGCTGCGCGGATGAAGGCGGCGGCATCTAGGAGTGCAGGGGTGGAGGGATCGGTGGTTTCTGGGGTGTCTGTGGCGAGGGTGGGGAGGATTTTTTCTGCTAGGGTGAGGGCTTGGCGGTATTGCTGGGTGTGGTAAAGGGTGTTGAGGAGGATGGTGGTGATGGGGGTGGTGAGCTTGTGGTCAGGGTAGGTTTCTAGAAACTGGCTGGCGCGGGTGATGGCGGTGTCGGTAGCTCCTGCCTGGGCTGCTAGGCGGGTGAGGTTGTAGAGGTTTTCTGGCTGGTGGGGTGTGTCTGGGTAGTTGTTTAGGATGGTGGTGTAGAGGCGGATGGCTTTGTGAAGGTGGCTAGATTTCTGGAGGGTGAGGGCGCGTGACTGGAGGGCGATGGCGGTGGCGTTTTTGATGGCTTGGTTGGTGGTTTGGTTGGGTGAATTAGGGGTAAGTTTTTGGGTGTGAATGGCTGGGATTTCTAGCTCGGTGGCGTGTGCGTGGATGCCTGGGATGAGGGTGGTGAGGTGGAGTGAGGCTAGGGGTAAGTTTTTCTGAGCGGTGCTGATGATGAGCTTGCTGAGGGTGGCTAGTGTCTGGGGTGTTGTGTCTGCGGGGAGGATGAGATTTCCAGGGCTGGTGGTGCGGGTGTGCTGGATGGTGGCTGGGATGATGTCTGGATCATTGGTGGTGATGGCGATGTCTGTGAGGGTGCGGAGGGCGGTGATGACTGCATGTGGGCTGGGGGTGTTTCGCCCGGTGTAGAGGAGGGATTGCTGGAGGAGGTTTTTGGCTTTGGTGATGTCTGTGGGTGTTTTTGAGGGGTTTTTCCAGTGGCAGATGGCTAGGTTGATGTTGAAGTCGCTGAGGCTGTAGGGATCGAGCGCGCTGTTGCGCTCGTGGAGGAAGAGTTTGTAGGAGTGGATGGCGAGTTGGTATTTCTCTAGTGCTTGCTGGGCATTGCCACGGAGGAGGAGGGATTTGACCCGGTAGGTGTTGGTGTTGTCGTTAGGAGGGTTGATGGCGTAGCATTGATTGAGCGACTGGATGGCGGACTGGAAGAGGGTGGTGGCGGTTTTGTTTTCTTTGGCGGTTTTTTGTTGAGCGAGTTTGAGTAGGCAGAGTCCTTTGTAGTAGTAGGCTGTGGCGAATTTGGCTCCGTGTTTTTTGAGTCCGGTGGTTTTATTTTTTTGGATGAGTGGGTTGAGGAGGTCTAGGGTTTGCTGCCATTTGCTCTGCTCCATGAGGGCGATGCTCTGCTGGATGATGCGGGTGTGTGTGTCTGAGGAGAGGGCTTTTTTGGGGGATGGGGCGGGAGTTTGTGCTTTGGTTTGTGCAAAACTTCCTAGTGTCATCAGGGTGAAGATGATGAGAGGGGTTGAGATTTTGTTGATGTTTTTGAGGGGTCTCATGTGTTGGTTTATACGATGTAGTATGGGTAAAAATTAGCCTGAATAGTGAGGAAATGCAATGAGGGATGAGATTTTTTGACTAGGGGAACCTCTGGCAACCTCATTTATTTCATCTACTTGTTAAAATTTCGATTTTCTGCGTTATAAAAAGAGCCATTATCTTTGGATAGCGGGTCTTTTTCAGCCTTGAAAATCAAAATTTTCACTTCGTATCTGTAATAAAGCAGGTTGTCAGAAGCTCTCTGGTGTATGCTATTAGTTCATTTTTATTTGAACGTTGAAAGGTTTTAGGTTACTGATTTTATGATGTTTGATAGTAAAGATAGTGAGAGAGGTTCTACTGAGGTAAATGTGGAGCTGGAGGAGCTGGTGCGCGTGTTTTTTGCGGATGCTGTGAAGGTGCTGGGGCTGCCTAAGAGTGTGGGAGAGATTTATGGATCATTGTTTATCAGTAGGGAGCCGTTGTCGCTGGATGATCTGGTGGAGAGGCTGGGAATGAGTAAGGGGAGTGGGAGCCAGGGCTTGAAGATGTTACGGACTTTGGGGGCTGTGACTGAGGTTGAGGGGATTGAGGGCAGGAAGATTTTTTATGAGGCTGAGACGGAGCTGAAGAGTCTGGTGGGAGGGTTCATCCGCGAGGAGATACGACCACATTTATCTAGTGCGAAGGTGAAGATAGGAAAAATGAATGAGTGTAATGTGAGTAAGGATGAGCATTACGATGAGAGGGTGAAGAAGCTGGATAGGTGGAGGAAGCGGGCTGGTATTTTGTTGCCTATTTTACAACGTGTTCTCGGTAAGTGATGTCAGAGTCTGGGAATAATGATCTGTGGTATGTGGTGAGAGCGCAGACGAAGCGCGAGCATACTTCTGCTAGTTATATCCGTAAGGAACTAGGTCTAGAGGTAGTGGCACCGCAGATCCGCTATACTAAGGTGACGCGTAGGGGTAAGGTTTTGTGGAAGGAGGCGATGTTTCCGGGGTATTTGTTTGTGAAATTTGATCGTGAGGAGGATGAGAAGGCGGTGTGCTATGCGCCTGGGGTGCTGAAATTGGTAAGATTTGGGGACAATGTGCCCGATATAGAGGAAGAATTTGTGCTAAGCTTGATGGATATGGTGGGAGATGAAGAAGTGCTTGATCTTCAGCATGGTGTGGAGCTGGGGCAAGAGTATGAGGTGGCTGAAGGGGCGCTGAAAGGGAATACGGGTGAGGTAGTGGAGGTGCTTTCTGGTGGACAGCGTGCACTTCTGCTGATGGAAATGATAGGTGGAGAACGGGTGATAGAGGTGGATGTTTTTTCACTATTGTTGCCGAGCAGACCGGATTTAGACAACTAATAAAGTGATCCAGATAATTAATATTGTAGAAATAAACTTGAATTGTGGGAGTCAATAGTTCTGTATGTTTTCCAGGCTATGCAATCAGGTGTATTTGATTATTTAGAAATTTTTACCAATTTAGTTCATTTTTTATTGAACTAAATGGATTATCTGATGTCTTAGCAGGAGATAGCAATTTCGTGATGACGGAGTTTCAGCAAGACTTTTTATTGAATAAACGGTTTCTTCCAAACAAAGGAAGTGCGACCAAGGGCGGTAGCGTGATGGAATTTTAACTAATAATGTAGTAAGATGAAGGTAAAAAAAATATGTTGTATAGGGGCGGGTTATGTAGGTGGTCCGACAATGGCAATGATTGCCGCTAAGTGTTCAGACATTGAGGTGAATGTGGTGGATATCAATGAGGTGAGAATAGCAGCATGGAATTCAGATGTTCTACCTATTTACGAGCCAGGGTTAAGTGAGATTGTAACAGCGGCTAGAGGGAAGAATTTATTTTTCTCTACGGATGTCGATTCTGCGATTGCTGAGGCAGATATTATTTTCGTTTCTGTAGGTACACCAACAAAGACTTATGGCATGGGTGCGGGCAAAGCAGCTGATCTGTGTTACATTGAGGGAGCGGCAAGAATGATTGCGAAGGTGGCGAAAGGGCCTAAGATTATTGTTGAGAAGAGCACTATTCCTGTGCGAACCGCTGAGGCGATAAAGAC
>CAKZMG010000059.1 GCA_937128235.1 uncultured Verrucomicrobiales bacterium | reverse complement strand
TCTATTCTGCTTATCTTCTCTGTTAGATGCTCATACCTTTGAGGTCAGCTACACCGTGCCTGCTGAAAAACCCATCTTCACGCCTCGGGTTTATATTGCGCTGAGCCAAGGATTCCGCTCGCCTCGGACCCGGATGGGTGACTGGGGAAATCTGCCTATTTTATTTGTCGTTGATGATCATGATCGCAATGGGAAGGTGACGATCGATGAAAAATGTATTTTTACCATACCGCATGAAGATGTGGAAGGTCGGTATAAGGTTCAGGCTGTGGTGAGGATTCATCCAGACTGGTTGCTGCCCGGGAGTGGTGAGGGAGATTTATATAGCGTAACGCAGCGAGTGGAGTTTGTGAAAGGTGAGAAACAGAGTCTTACTTTCGTGGCGGATACGGCTGTAAAGGCACCTAAATTTAGAAATGAGGGAGCTGTTCAGGATCATTATTTCAAAAGTGAGAAGCTCAGTGTATTTCATAAACGAGATTATCATCTACGCTACTCGGTAATTCTTCCTGAGGGCTGGGATGAGACGAAGAAGTATCCAGTGATTGTTTATGTGACAGGCTTCAGCGCGGTGCACCATACATCTACTAGACGCATTCGGAGAAATTTCGGAGAGAAAGGAAAGCAGGCAATCATCGTGATAGCAGATGCGAACTGCCGCTGGGGGCATTCTGTGTTTGCGAACTCTGCGGTGAATGGTCCGTGGGGCGATGCGCTCACGTATGAGCTTCTGCCGCACATTGATAAGACATACGGAGGCGCGGGACCAGATCACCGTTATATCACGGGTGTTTCATCTGGCGGCTGGACTGCTGCTTGGGCGATTGTTGCCTATCCAGATGCGTATGCTGAGGCTTGGCCAGTGTCACCAGACCCAGTGGACTTTGGGATGTTTCAGGAGTTGAATCTGTTAGATAAGAAGCCAGATCATTTATACCTCACTACAGAAAAAGATGAGCAAGTAGATCGCTGTATTAGTTTACCAATGCTAGGCTGGACATTTCAGAAAATGGCAAACTACGAGCACGCGCTAGGACCAGGTGGTCAGTTGCAGTCTTTTGCTGCCGTATTCTCGCCGAAAATGAACGCAGACGGGACTCCTTACCAATGGTATGATGTGGCGACTGGTAAGGTGAACATGAAGGTCACTGACTCATGGAAACCGTATGATATTTCGCGCAAGCTGGAAGATGAGTGGAAAGTGTTAGGGCCAAAAGTTCAGGGAAAAATGCATTTCGGAATTCATGAGAAAGATATGTTTCATCTGGATCACGCAATTCGTCTGTTAGAGAAAAAATGTGAGAAGCTAGGCTGTGACGCCACCTTTACCTACTTCGAGGGTGTGGGTCATCACATGCCAGAGGAACACGCTGAGAAGATGATGGATTCTGTGCTGAAGAGATGGAACGAAAAATAACTTCGTCTAATCCCACAGTCTAAAGCCACCTTTAAACGCAGCTGAGTTATCCACTCTTCTGGCATTTTTCGGTA
>CAKZMG010000058.1 GCA_937128235.1 uncultured Verrucomicrobiales bacterium | reverse complement strand
AGGCAGCACAATTTGCAGAATATTGACGTGGAGATTCCTCGGGGAAAACTCGTGGTCATCACGGGTCCTTCTGGATCGGGAAAATCATCGTTGGCATTTAATACGCTCTATGCTGAGGGTCAGCGACGGTATGTGGAATCACTTTCTGCCTATGCGCGCCAGTTTCTAGAGCAGTTTGAAAAGCCAGACGTAGATTCCATCGAAGGGCTCTCTCCTGCCATCGCCATCGAGCAGAAAACAGGAGGAGTCAACCCGCGCTCTACCATCGCCACTGCTACAGAAATTTATGATTACCTGCGGATACTCTACGCTGCCGCAGGAACCCCACACGATCCAGTGACAGGAGAGAAACTTCAGAAGATGACTTCTGCTGACATTGTCACCTCACTCTCTAACAGACCAGAGCGCACCAAGCTCATTATCCTCGCCCCAGTTCCTCTAACAGAAACGCAAGACCCGGAGAGATTACTCGCAGATCTCCAGAGGCAAGGATTCATCCGAGTGCGTATCAATGGTGATCTAACAGAAATAGAAGAAGCGGTACAGGATTGGCAAGATGACATCGAGACATTTGAAATAGTCATAGACCGACTAGTCATCAGAGAAGGCACAGAATCTCGCCTAGCTGACTCTATAGAAATGGCACTACGCATCTGCGGATCAGAAACCAAAGCGCTTGTCATGCCTCCAGATGCTGATAACTACGAAGAAATTTCCTTTCTAACAAGCTACCGAAACCCAGAGACTGGCTACGAGCTGCCAGCGCTCACCCCAAAGCATTTTTCGTTTAACTCACACCTAGGAGCCTGTGAAGACTGTCACGGTTTAGGAACTCAGATGTTCTGTGATCAGACACTACTCGTCCCTGACCCATCGAAATCGCTCAACGAGGGAGCCATCGTCATCTGGGGTGGAACCAAAACGAAAAAAGGCTGGATGCAACGCCAGATAGAAGCAGTCGCTGAGCGGTTTAAAGTAGATCTCGATAAACCATTTTCCAAGCTACCCAAAAAATACAAAGACGCGCTCTTCTACGGATTAGGTGAAGAAGAAATCACCATGATCTGGGAAAAAGACGGAATGGATATCCCATGGAAGAAAACCTACGAGGGACTCTGCAACACTGTAGAGAGACATTTCAGAGACTCAGAAAGCGATGCCGTAAAGAAAAACGTGGGCAAATACATGACCTCACAGCACTGTAAAACCTGTGATGGTCAGCGGCTCAAACCAGAGATTCTCAATGTGAAAATTGACCTGCGGGCGAGCGTGAGCGTGGGCGAGTGCAAGCCCATGGGAATCCAAGATTTCTGCGAGCTTCCCGTTGAAGATTCTCTAGTCACGCTGGATACGTTTCAACTCCCGAAAGAAAATATTGATGTCTGCCAAAACCTCATCAATGAAGTGCGGGATCGACTAGAATTTCTCAACAATGTAGGTCTAGGCTATCTCACACTAGACCGCAAAAGCGGCACCCTCTCAGGCGGGGAATCACAGCGCATCCGCCTAGCCACCCAGCTAGGCGCGGGGCTGGCAGGAGTAGTCTATGTGCTCGATGAACCATCCATAGGACTTCACCAAGAAGACAATGCCATGCTCATCACCGCTCTCAAAAAGCTCCGTGACGCAGGTAACACCGTAGTCGTAGTAGAACACGATGAAGAAACCATCAAAGCCGCGGACTGGATCATCGACATCGGTCCGGAGGCAGGTCTCAATGGTGGCAAGCTCCTCTTCTCAGGCACCCCAAAAGATCTCCTTAAATCCAAAAACTCCCTCACTGCAAACTACCTGAGCCAAGCCAAGCCGGCTCTCACTGATCACCGAGCACCGACCACTGATCACCACCTCCTCATACGAGGTGCAACCGAACACAATCTAAATAACCTAACAGTTTCCATCCCCCTTAACCAACTTGTCTGCGTCACCGGCTCATCTGGCTCTGGTAAATCTACCTTGATCCACAACATCCTTCACCGTGCTCTAGCGAGAAAATTTCACCGCACCAAGGCTATCCCAGGTGCTCATAAATCGATTGAGGGCATGGAACACATCGACCGCGTCATCGTGGTGGATCAGTCCGCACTCGGCAAGTCCCCTCGCTCAAACCCAGCCACCTATACTGGTGCGCTGGATCACGTGCGCCAACTCTTCGCCAAACTCCCACTAGCCCGCCAGCGCGGCTACAAGGCGGGAAGATTCTCCTTCAACGTCAAAGGTGGACGCTGCGAGAAATGTTCAGGTGATGGAGCGCTCAAGATCGACATGCATTTTCTAGCTGATGCCTATATTCCCTGTGATTCCTGCCAGGGAAAACGCTACAACCGCGAGACACTAGAAATTACCTACAAAGGAAAAAACATCTCTGAAGTGTTAGACATGAC
>CAKZMG010000057.1 GCA_937128235.1 uncultured Verrucomicrobiales bacterium | reverse complement strand
AGAACCAATACGAGCCACAGTATCCAGCCACGCCTTAGCCTGCCCAGGCTCCGTAGCCCTACGAGACAACTTCACCTCCACATCCTGCAAACGATCCAGCATCTCATCCATCCCCTTCTCCGCATCAGTAACCGGCAACTCAGGAACAGCAGGAACCTCCACCTCCACGTCGACCACCTCCGCCGCCTCTTTTTTCACTGGACTCGCTTTGCGAAATTTTACCAGTGCCGACAAAATACCATCAGGACACTTCGCCTTCATATTCCGAGACCACCACTCATAAACCTGTTCCGGATTATCCAGATCTAACTCATCAGCCGGCTCACACTTGCGGCCAATCCCCACCCACCTTTTTATCGTCCGCTCATCCGCCTGATATAAATCCGCATAAAACCGATAAAGCTCGAAGTAACCATTCCGCCCCCGCTTCCTCTCAGCACCCCGACCATCATCATCCTTCACCCCAAAACCAGAGTGTCAAAGTGACATTAAAAAATAACACACTATAAGCTTATAAAGGCTGGGAGTGAACCCAACCCCCTCAAGAATCACACCTTCAAAAAGATTTCTTACCCCCCTTGATGATTTAGTCACCTTAATCATCGAATTCCTCACAAAAAGAGAGGTTATGTCACAGGTGACATTAGAAAGTCCCCTTCTAGATAATAATGGACACTTTTTATCATTCTATCTTAAACCCTTTTACCCTATGTCACCTTTGAATATATCTATTCAATACTATATAAAATAAAGGATTAGAGCCTTGCACAGGGCAACCAACCACCAGCGGAAACCGCACTGGATCCTATGTCATTCTAAGAAGAAGATAATGTTGATGACGTGAAAAACGACAGAGGGTGCAGAGGATGACATAGGGTGATCTCTAAAAAAACAGGCGCCGCAACATACTCAGCTACGCAGCCTAGCGGCCGCACTCAGTCGCTATCGCTCAGACAGCACCGGAGGTGCACAGGCACACATGCACAGCCTGGACAAAAAGAAAAGGGAGCGACCCGTAAGCCTACTCCCTTTATCATCGAGGCTATCGCCTCATTAACTTTAGCCTGCACCTCCGGTGCCTGACTCAACCTCGTCCGTGCTTACCCCAGAACCTCCACCGTGAACTTAGTCTTACGCTTCTCCTTACCTAAATCCCCGAACCTAACCTTCACTCCGTCGAAACTAGGTTCTGTCCCTATCTTAGGCTTCAGGAAGCCCTGCCATCGCTGGAGCTGCTTAGCGTCGAGATACCCCATATCTGGAGCATCCGCCCTAAACTCTGCACTGATCTTATCACGCTTAACAGTCTCAGTCTTACCCCACGCCTCGTCCCCGACCTTATCAGCAAATATATCCAGCTTCCTAGCTATCCTAGCCAGATCCTCGAATCCCCACATCTTCACCTTCAGATCCTCCTCCTTCATCTCGTGATACACACCACTCATCAGCGCCAAGAAATCCGCCTTATCCGGAGCAACTCCATCCTCACCAGGGCGCTCGATTGGATCATCATAGCCACAAGCCATCACGATACCACCGATCAACTTCGAGAACTGCTCGAACGATCCCAGCTGAGTAGGCCCATCAGGTCTACCCTTCGCCTCCCAGCACTGCACGAAGCTCCACAGACTCGCCAGAGCCTCACTCCGCCACTCATCGCTCTCCATCACATCATCATCCAGCAGATCCTTCACCACACGCTCACCAGGATTCCCCTTCTCGAACAGATAGCACTGAAGAAATCTCCGAAACGCATCATCATTCTTCTTCAACTCATTACCAGTCACCATCACCGGAGCATCATTCCGCAGAGTCACCATCCGCTGGCCACCCATCTCTCGAAACGTAAACGTCTTACTCGTCAGCAGCTGATCGATCGTTGCATTCTGCAAATTCCCATACAGATTATCGAGAAATATCACAGGACTCTTAGACTTGATATGAGATTCGATCTCCTTATCCATCTCCTCATCCTTCTTCTTCTTTCCCACCGGAGCATAGCCCAGCACAGCCATCAGACACGCCTTACCACACAGACTCTTACCAGATCCTGCGAGGTTAGCTTCCCACAGGAAGCCAGGAGTCAGAGCATTCCCACCAGGAAGATGCTTAATGAACAGCACCAGCAGCCCAGCCACCATCACAGCCTTAGATCTATCATCCAGATAAGGCATACTCCCGAACCATCGATCGAACCAACGCTTACCCTCGGCCACATCCCAATCCAGCGCATACTCCAGCCCCTTAGGCACAGTATACACCTCAGTCTCCGCATCATAGCCCCACGGCAGCAGCTCCATAGCTCCATTTTCCCTCACCACAGGCAACCTCACCCTATTCTCACGAGAGATCCTCCGCACTCCTCGCAGGAAATCATCCTGCACCAGAACCGCCATCGAGTCCGCCAGATTCAGCGACCCAGGCAGAGCTGCTCCACTCTTCCTATCGTAGCCACCCACCACGCTCACATAGTTCTCTATCCACCCCATGAACACTCGACCCGTCATTATCTTCCTGTCACCTCTATGATTATAATACACCAGCTCATCATTCACCTCATAGATATCCAGCCTCGGAGCTAGCTCGCCGAACCTCTTCGCCAGCTGGGAAATCTTCCCCGTATTCTCCACCCTCGGAGTCTCATCGCCAGTCACCATCCGAAGCCCAGCAGAGCCCACAGAGGTAGTCACTCCGCCGTTATCTGGAGAGACACCCGCAGCCTTCACCACAGCCACATCGTCCTTAGTAGCCACCACAGCATTACTCACCACACCACCAGACCTAGCCACTGCATCTTTCGATACACCATCAGCTTCATTATCTTTATTATCGCTACTCATTTTCTACTATAAATTTTTATCTAACAGCACACCCATCGATGCACCTCATATCCCTACTTCACGCTCCTACGAGCCACCAGATCCACTATCCGCAGGTTTTCACCATTCACATAGCTATGCTTCTCCGGATTCAGATAGATCAGCTTCTGCTCACGCTTATTTCTCGTGCACCCTGGCAGCCGTGTCAGACGCACCGGAGTCAAAGCCCCCGGATCCGCACCAAATGCACTCCAATACTCCTTCGCCCCCCTCCTCCTAGGCTTCGTAGCAGTAGCATCCGCACCCTTCAGCACCCCATCCATATGCGCCCAGCTAGTGCACTGAGTATGCACCAGAGCATGCAGAGATCCCCCAGCACTACTATAGATCGCACGGATAGGATCAGGGAATGCAGCCAGCCACTTCAGCCAATTACTCTCAAACTCAATAGCCTCCTTCACCTTCCCCTCCGCCCTCAGATGCTTCCCCTCATCACTCTCCAGCACCAGGTATCTCCACGCAGTCACACACTCCTTACCTCGTCTACTCATCTTACCATCAGCCCTAGGATTAGCCTCCCACCCTAGACTCACAGGATTACTCAGATACCAGATTCCATCCTTTCCCCCATCTATTGGCAACCTACTCTTCACAGCCTGCACACCCTGCTCCTGAGCCAGCCTGAAGCCACCTCGACCCACCTCATAACCATAGTCACCCTGGCTAAAGAAATTCGTAAAAACCAAAGCCCTCTCCCCAGGCTCGAAGATAGCCTCTAGGAACTCCCCACTAGTCACCTTCGTAGGATCCACCGGACTCCTATCCATCAGGAACTTCCAGCTCACATCCTGCACACCAGCCACAGTCTCCCGCAGCAGATCATGGTTGAACAGCTCATTCATCTTAGGCTTATCCTTAGCAGGAGCCCTATGCACCACACCTCCTCCAGCCACCCCGCCATCACGGCGCTCATACACCTTCCCATCCAGCTGGAGATACTCACCCAGCTTATTCACAGCCACCTTCCACTCCACCTGGAGCACGTGCATCAGCAGAGCCACACCATCACCAGCTTGGAAGTCCCCACCACCGGAGCACATCCACGTCCCCTCACCATTCTTATCGTCGAAGCGGAATCGATCCTTCCCCCCACACCCTGGACAAGGACTATGTTTATTAGTTAGCAGCTGAGCATCCACACCCAGACTCCCTAGCACACCAGCCCAGTTTCCATCAGCCGCCTTCTTCACATCTTTAACATCGTAATATTTCATAATTTTTCTTTCTAACAATTTCTAACAACCCCAATAACTACTCACCTTCACTCACATAGATCCGATAATATTCATCGTCCCATCCATCATACGGACACGGCCCCACATCGATATCTTGCACAGCATAGACACTTGCAGTCTTCGTATAGCCTCTCTGGAATCTCACGCTCGATATCTCATCACGCCGCTCCCAGATCTTCCTCCGCCAGTTCTCACTCATCACCCGATACTCGATCCGCTTATTCCCAGCCTCATACTCATCATACCAATGGTAAGTAAGAACTAGATTCAACTGCACACCGCCAGTCTTCATTTCTTCCCCCCTCCTTGAGCTCTAGGCTTCAGACATCGATAGCAAGACTCGTAAGCCTTACACCGACACGTCCGCTTTGCATTCTGAGCCAGCTTGATATCAACCATCGAGGATCTCAATTCACTCATTGAAATACTCAGCCCTCGAATAGAACTCTCAAACGACCGCCTTGGAAAAAGACCATCCACAAGTGCACTCACACTCTCCTCATCTGGCAGGTTAGCGAACTGACTCCACATCGTAGATTTACAGCTATAAAATTCTATAACCGCCTTTTCTGCTGCCTGTCGTAGCTCCTCGAAACCACTAGCTCCCACACCAGCACTCACTAGAATAATACTCGGCTTAAATCTTGACCCTCTCATAAATTTCCTTTCTAACAATTTCTAACAAAAACGCAGGCCAGCCCCATCACTCGACAGAGCTGACCCCAAACTATTAACCCTCGAACCAACCAATCCCTTTACCAGGATCAGACGCAGCTGAAAAACTTTCATCTTTCACCTTCCCCCTTTCACCTCCTCCGCTCAGCGGAGTCTCCCACACCCAGCCATCACCTTCACAGTGCTCACAGTCCAGCTGCTTCTCCTGGTCTATCCAGCCACTCGCATCACACCACTTACAGTCCACTTCCTGCCTATTACCCTTAGCCATGATTACTCGTCCCCCTCTCCAGCTAGCTTAGCCTCTGCCGCAGCCTTCACTGCTTCAGCCTTCTCCTCAGCTTCAGCCACAGCCGCAGCATCGAATAGATCACCCACCGGCACACGCACAGCAGCGAACTCCTCCTCCCCTTCATCCAGACAGCTGAACAGCCTAGCGAACCCAGTCATCCCACCTGCATAATCCGTATTCATATCACGCAGATACATCAGACTAAGCTGAGTATTCACCGCATCATCACCGGCTAACACCTCCACCATCTCACGGCACTGAGCATAGTTCTCATCACAGTAGCGCCCCTCAGTCTCGTGAGATTTGAAATTAACCTTCAGCAGCACCTCCACCTCATCCAGCAGATCTATCCCATCAGCCATCAGATTATCATACCAGCTCATCACCAGCTCCTGAGTCACACCCACCACCTTCACACGCTTCAGCATTCCACCGAGCCACGCACCCTTCACACGCTCATACTCCTCCTTCTTCTGCACCGCCTGCACCTGCTCTCGCTCCTCCTCCAGCCTCTCCTCCTCAGTCAGCGCCGCAGCCGCACGCTTCAGATAGAATCCCTTCCCCCCATACTCCGCATCTGCCAGCCTCGCCAGCTCCTCAGACACATAGATCACAGGCTCACCATCAGACCCACACACGATATATCTCTGAGCATCAGACTTACGCAGCACATCCTCCCACGTTACATCGCCATTACCCATCTGACTCTTCGTCTTATACTCATCAGTCAGATCCCACCACGGCACAATATCACCCACAGAAACAAAATCCGAACTGTGCATTACATAATCCTCACGCTCCGCATAACTCACGAACTCCGCACCAGCATATTCCTTCACCAGCCGTTTTTCCCTACCATCCCACTTCTTCGCCTCCTCCTGAGGATCCACATACTCACGCTTGATCAGCTTCAGCGCTGCATCCTGCTTCAGAGGCTCCTCCTGGTAGCTCGGCTTCACTATCTTCTCCAGGGCCTTCTTTCTATCATCATCAGAGTCCACACGCCCCAGCGCCCTCGCCACATGCAGAGTCACAGACTTATCATTCACAGCACCCTTGATATCATCAGGCAGCTTACGCAGCTCCAGCCTCCCCTGGATGTAGTCTCTACTACGGCCGAACCTCTCAGCCATCTCCACCACACTCCAGCCCACACCCATCAGATCATGGAAGCCCTCCGCCTCCTCCAGCACATCCAGATCAACACGCTGGAGATTCTCCACCAGAGCTATCTCCATCGCCTCTCGCTCACCCAGATCACGCACCACCACAGGCACACACTCCAGACCAGCAGACTTAGCCGCACGCAGTCTACGCTCACCAGCCACCAGCACCAGCTTACCAGACTCCCCCAGACGCACCACCAGAGGCTGAACAATACCATGATGCTTAATACTCGTGCTCAACTCCTTCAGCTCCTTAGCTGCAAACTTCTTACGTGGATTATAAAAAACCTCAATATCCCCCACAGCCACACAATCTTCAGGCAATAAATCCACAGCTTGGAGTTCACATACTTCATCAGCAAAACCTGCACCATCAACCTTCCCCAGTTTCTTAATTTTAGCCTCTAACAGAGCAGTCAAGCTAGTGCGATTCTTTCCACCCTGCTCCCACTCCAGCGCTGCCTCTAACCACTCCACATCTGTTGTGCGCTGAATAATTGCTTTAGCATCTTTCACACTAGATTTGACTATTCCAGACCCCTTTATTGCTACCGCTTCTTCAGCTGGCTTCATTGTTTTTTCACTCATTGTTTTATTTTCTATTTGTTATCGTTAATATTTACTTAAATCTTTTATCTAAATAGGCATGATCCCTTGCCTAGTCTCTCGATCAATCCTTTCACAAGCTGCCGAAAAATATTCCTCATCCAACTCACACCCCACAAAATCCAAACCCGCATTACTCGCCGCAATAGCCGACGATCCACTTCCCAAATGTGTATCCAGCACCTTCTGGACAGCCCTCACATAATTCTCAAAAAACCACGCATATAATCTCACCGGCTTCTGAGTAGGATGAATCCGCTTCTCATTTAATTTTTTATTCCCCTCCTGGATCCGACCATCCTTGGAACTCCCCTGCATCATCCCATTCCACATATAAGTATATTTCCGCACGCTCTCGATCGAAGACAGATAAGCTATCTCACAATCACTAAAAGTATTAGCACCATTCATCTTATCCCAGATCAGCCGCCCTGGTCCCAGATTCTGAATCGAATAATAATTGTAACCCCAAATCAGCTGATTTTTAGACACCCGTAACAACTCATCAAAATAATCTTGATTGGGAACCTTCCACGTTCCCAGAGGCTTATATCCATTCCTCGCCACTCCCGTCTTAGAGCACCGACCACCATAAAAGCCCAATTTCTGTGGCCCATCAAAATACGGAGGATCCACCACCGCCCAATCAAAAAAATCATCGGAAAAACCCTTCATAAGCTCCATGCAATCCACATTCCTAATATCTAATAAATCTGTTTTCATCACTTTCCCCTTTTACCTTTCATCTTTCCCCTAGAGCTCTTCGAGCGATTCTGGTTCCCCATCTGCGCAGCCCTATACCTCTCACTAGCACTCGCACTCTTCTGGAAGCTAGCTCGCACCTGGCCACTCGTGCACCACAGCCCCACCAGCCAATTATAAACACGCTTCACCCTCGCACTCTGAGTTGCACGGCCACCATCCGCACACAGCCAAGCCATATTCTCCAGACTCATCCTACAGATCAGAGACGGCCGCAGAGCCTTAGCGATCGCATACACACGCCTCACCACAGGCAGAGCACCATTCCCATCCTCATAAAACACCCGCACCAGCTCACCGAACACCGCCTGCCGCACACCATCCCACTCAGAATCACCCTCCACCTCCAGCAGCCCTTTAAGACTCACATGGCCATCACCACGCTCATCCACACCACCGGAGCTCCACACCTTACGCATCACATTCTCCAGCCTCACAGCCACCTCACCAGCACCACGGCCACGCCCACCAGCACTATATCTCTCAGTCTCCACCCACCACGGCCCCACCTTACCACCGCTCAGCTTACCATACAGCTGCCTAAACATCTCATCCCCACCTGCACCATCACACAGCAACCGCACAGTCCGCCCACTTAGGCCATCCAGCAGATGCGGAAATGCAGCCCTAGTCACGCACATCACACGTCTCACCACATTCACCGGCTCCCACCCATCGGCGAAAAAATACTCCATCAGAGCATAAAACGCCTCCACCCGCACCAGCAGCTCCTCAGCATCACTCGCACCACACCCAGCACGCTCATCATCCAGCCTACTCACCAGCTCACAAGGATCCAGCCCCGCATGAGCCTGAAACCCACCAGCAGCCGCTCCTCTATACAGCATCACATCCAACTGAGCAGCATCATCAGCCACCGACCTTATCTCACCATTACCCATTCGTTATCTCTATTATTCTAAAATTAATCATCACCGTTTCATCTACCGCTTCATCGTCCACCACATCAGTCCTATAGGCCCCATAAGACCCACCGCAGCAGCCCCAGCAGCCTCAGCATCATTTCAGCAACTCATCGAACTCCCCGGCAAACCACCGCCCAGCCACATCAGCCAAATGCGCATTATCAAAAAACAGCGTCCGCCCATACTTCTTACCCTTCAGGTGCTTCTTAAACCTCAGCTCCTCCACCAGCTTCCGAGATCCCCCGAACATCCACACCACATCATCCAGCGGAGTCATCAGCCTCTCCACCCTACGAGCCACCACCTCATCCGGCACCATCATCGAAGCCAAAGAACCACCCATTACAGCGCACCCTCCTCTTCAGCTTCTAAGAAAGCCACGATCGCCTCAACAACAGCACCAAAAGTAGTCACCATAGCTGACAAAGCCAAACCACCCACAGCATCCTTATAGCGACCATCGATCACCGCCAAAATAGGCCAAGCATCATTTTGATCATCCCTAATATCATCCCAAAAGCTACGGATTTTACAATCAGGGAACAACTGTTCCCCCAGCTGAGCAGTCACTCAACAATCACTCTTCTTCAAATAAACCTCCTCAGCAGCAGGCTTCGTCCTACAAAAAGTAAGAATCTCCTCTAACATAATCATTCTAACAGAACTACTCATCGAGACACTCCTTATTAAAATTACAATCCTCACACCCATTCTCAGCACGAGTCTGAGCACTAGGAAACGAATAGAAACAACTAGGAGCATCCACCCCAGCACTTTCACCTTTTCCCTTTCCCCTTTCACCTGGAAGCTTCGCTTCCACCCGCACCATCTTCCCCAGCTCAGCGCAGCACTGCACCACCTCGCTCAGATCCGCAGCTCTAGGCTCAGCCACCACCGCACCAGGCACCACCCTCACGAACGATGTCTCCATCAGCATCTCCCCCACCATCACCTGCACCGTATAGCGACCAGGATAAAGATCCTCACCATCCAGACTCAGACAACGTCTCTCCTCGATCCACCCATTCACCAACGCTCCACATTTATAACTGTCAACACCTTCTGGAATCTCCACCTTATCCCTGGAAGCATCCAGCACAGAACCCTGCCTTAAGATCTCACAAAGATGATCACGCTCATCTGGACACATAGTATTAATTCTACCTAACAGCTCTCTATCTATTTCTCTAATTTCAGTTTCATCACTCATAATTTTATCTAATTTAATTTTTCACTAACACCTAAAACCTAACCACCTAACACTGAGCCTCAGGCCCCAACACCATCTCAGGCGAAACCACTGGCGTCCTCTCGATCAACGGAAAAGCCCCACTCATCACCCGCAGCTCACGAGTCACCTCACCACCTCGCACCTTCGGCAGCAGCTTAGAAACATGCACAGCCTTCTCAGTTGGCACCGCCTGCATCATCACTCGGCCAGTAAAGCACTTCGTAAAGCAATCATAAGAATCCAGCCTCATCACCCTGCCATCCTCCAGGCACACATAGTCACCCATCAGCATCTGACACAGCTCCAGCGCCGCAGCCCTAGGCAGCCACTTACTCCTATCTGTTAGATCCACACTCATGATTAACTCTTGTTAGGATTAGCCTTCTCCATCATCAATAACACCGACTTAAAAGCCGTCACCATCTCCTCACCACCGAGAGAATGCCTACTAAACTCCTCCGCAGATGAGAGAGCATTCTCCACCTCCGATCGCAGAGCACACCACTGAGCATCATGCCTATCCTCTTGGCTATTCACCCGCTCCTGCATATCCACCACTGCCTGATTAGTAAGCTTCAGCTTCTCCATCCAAGCATCAGTCCTATCAGACCCATTAGTCCTAGCGGCTACCCCCGCCGCACGCACAGCCATCAGCTGCTTCACCTGGATCTTACAATCCGCCAGCCCCTCATGAGGAACATGCACCTTCTCCAGCTCCACATCACTCTCCTCGATCACACTACGCAGATCTCGCACCCGTCCATAGCGCCACGGCAGCTCATACCCCATCTCAGCACCAGCATGATCCAGCACTGCACAGTCCATCCCTCCCTTAGCCCACACCTTCAGAGACTGCTGGTCTACTTGCTCTCGCTCACAATATGTCGTCACCCACTCATTGAGCAGAGATATCACATTCCCCAGAGACAGCGCTTCATCAGCATCCAGACCAGAGATTGCCAACTGATTATCCTGATACCACTTCAACGTAGAAGCTGACACCCTACGACCATCCTTCAGCTGCCCATCCACATCACACTCATAGCTAAACTCCTCCAGAATTTCACCACTCACACCATCGAACATCACCGCCCCTATCTCAGTCACCACAGCATCCGCCACAGTAGCCAGCGTCTCGATATCGATCATCAACTCAACACTACCAAACGCTGCCGCCTGATCAGCAGCTACTCTCTCCACCTCATCGATTCCCACCAAGCGCACAGGCTTAGCTGCTAAACTCCCGTGAGATTTCATTAGCCTCTCAAAAACCTCATCTACACCATCCTCAGGAGCCATAGAACGAGAATAACTCTCACCCTTAAAAATATCTAACACACTGCAACCAGCTGACTCTGCAAACAACCGCACCACCGCCTCACAATGCACCTTCACTATCCCATCCTCAAAATCTAGCCTAAGATGAGACATAATACACGCTATCACCGCATGAGCATCAGCCTGCCACCACGGCCTCCCCATCACCACATCTTCGAGAGGCCGATCATAATCACTAGCTGGCTCACCTAATCCAATAAAATTTACACGGCGCAAGACATCATCTGAAACCTTCACATGACTTCCAGTCACGAAAATAGAAAGTTCATTCTCGCACTCAATCATCCTTTGAGTCCCCATCACTCTTTGAGTAACAGAATCACTATCTAAATAATTATTAAACAATCCTTTGAGAGTTCCACGGTAATCATCGAAAAAACAAGCTTGAGGAACTACACCACCATTACCATTCAACGCTCTCATCATAAGCACAGAATCTAGCGTCTTCATCACCTCTTTATTCCCACCCGCCCTAAAATTCTCGACCTCACCGACACCAGCATACAGACAAGCCTTCGCCAGCAACGACTTCCCAGCACCAGGCTGAGATGAACTGAACACAAAACAAGGCCTGCGCCCACGAACCTTCTCCCCCACCTTCATACTAATAAAAGCACACAGAAAATTCTTAGCAGACTCCTCATCCACAAAATCAAAACTCCCGAACCACTCTCGAAGCCACTGCACACTCCGCTCCACCGACCAAGCTACTTTTACCTTTTCACTTTCCCCTACTACCTTATTTTCTACTACATTATCATTTTTCATAAATTTCTCTAATTCTGTTAATCCTGTTAATTCTGTCCCAAAAAAATCCAACTACCCCGTCACCTTCACACCCTCCGGAGCGTAATCAAAAACCCACAGCCCCCGCTTATTGCACCTACTAGCGAACCTATAAAGATGCACCACCCTCGACCCATCAGCCCTGTTCTCAGTAGCCCACGTCCACTCCGCATCCTTAGACACAGTCACCACCGCCCCATCACATGGCCCACCCACCAGCTCACAGCTGATAGTCACCCCATTAGCTGAGCTCTTCAGCCTCTCCGTAGCCTGTTCCCTCATCCAGCTAGCATGTCTCATCCGTCCACGAGTCTCCGCATCCGCTATAAATTTCTTACTCCGCTCACCAGCCATCCGCATCGTCTCACGCAGCACAGCCTTCCCCCTGGCACGCTCACCCAGCACCGCACACACACCCACCAGCGCCACCACAGGCACAGCCAGAAGCAACCAATAAACCAACTCCATTTCATTCATCATATTCATAATCATTATTGAGATCTCCCTTCCCTAAGAGCATGCACAGACGCCGCTGTAATCCTCATACGCCCCATATTCGGCACCTCCACTAACTTCCCAGCCTCCACTAGATTTCTCACAGTCTTATCAGTCACATTCAGAGCCACAGTCGCCTCCGCCACAGAGTAAGGAATCTCCCTAACAGGAGCCACTATCACCAAACCCTGATCACGCATCTTCTCCAGCATCACATCCGCCACCACACCCACCTGCTCATCCGCTAATTCTA
>CAKZMG010000056.1 GCA_937128235.1 uncultured Verrucomicrobiales bacterium | reverse complement strand
TGTCGAAATCAAGGAAAAAGCATCTACATCGCGCCACCAGATAACACAGGGCACGATTTTATTTACAAAGACGACTACAAAAAAGACAAACAAAGCTACTGGGAAGAATCAGGTGTCACAGATAATGGAGTTCAACTTAACAGTAATCCTGAAACATCTGGACGACATCATTCTGACTGGCTATCTAT
This sequence comes from uncultured Verrucomicrobiales bacterium, assembly GCA_937128235.1. Taxonomy (GTDB): domain Bacteria; phylum Verrucomicrobiota; class Verrucomicrobiia; order Verrucomicrobiales; family Akkermansiaceae; genus Rubritalea. Next base: position 52,662 of record CAKZMG010000056.1, on the reverse strand, counting down.
GATATATGCAAGGCTATGTGTCGCCCGCTCGTTATTACATCCAGATGGGGCTATATTCGTCTCATGTGATGACAACGAACTCACAAATTTAAAGCGAGTTCTAGACCTTGTATTTGGTGAAGATAATTTCATAGCTACATTCCTTTGGGAAAAACGAACAACAAGAGAAAACCGGAAAGTATTTTCTATAAATCACGATTATATTCTGTGCTATGCTAGGGACAAAGAGCGTTTTACAGAGCGTAGAAATATGCTGCCTATAACAGCAGAAGTCGAAGCTAGATATTCTAACCCTGATAATGATGCTAGAGGAGAATGGCAATCAGTTTCAATCAATGCTCAGGCTGGTCCAGGAAGAAGAAAAGAACAGTTTTTCACAATAACAACTCCATCAGGTAGAAAAGTTGATCCTCCTTCTGGTCGTTGTTGGATTGTAACTCAAGAGCGCTTACAAGAATTAATTGATGATGGGCGCATTTGGTTTGGAAAAGATGGTGGTAATGTTCCCAGAGAAAAACTATTTAAATCAGAATCAAATGACGGTCTAGTTCCACATACATTATGGCAAGCTAATGAAGTAGGAACTACAGATACTGCGAAAAAACATTTGATAAATGTTTTTGGAGGGGTAGAAGCATTTGACACACCTAAATCTGTAGAACTTCTTCAACGCATCTTACAAATTACTACTAATCCAAAGGAACAGGCTTTAACAATGGATTTCTTTGCGGGATCAGGAACATTCGCCGACGCAGTTTTAAAACAAAATTTGGCAGATGAAGGAAACCGTAGATGTATTTCAGTTCAAATTCCCGAGTTTTTGCCTGAAGATAGCCCAGCACGTGCTTTAGATCATGAAATTCTCTCCGACATCACCATCGAGCGTGTAAAACGTGTCATCGAAGGCTACGGCGACAACCCACAGCCCATCCCAGACACAGGCTTCAAAGTTTACAAACTCCAGAAATCCAACTTCCCACGCTGCGAATTCAAGCCAGATCCAGATGCGGACGAAGCGACGAATGTTGCCGCCCTGCGCCAATACATCGAGGAAAAAGAAGCCTCCTACTTCCTCACTCTAAGTGCAGACGGTGAGCAAGCCGTCTTCGATGAAGTGCTGCTCAAGAACGGCTTCCAGCTGCACTACACCCGCACCCTACGCGATGATTTCCCAGACAACACAATTTATGAGATCAACGACGGACGCAGAACCGCACTCGTCTGCCTAGCTTGGAACGAGAGCATCAAAGACAGCACCATCAAAACCCTCCGTGACCAAGCAGAAGCAGGCGACCGCCCCTTCTTCATCTGCCTAGAACGCTCCCTCACCACCACCGCCAAATGGAACCTAAAACACTTCCTAGGAAACCACTTCAACGCATTTTAAACTAAAAAATTACCTCTAGTGTAAAGTCTCTACCCAATAACCATTAGCCAATAACTACTCCCCTATCTCAATCTTCATCTCATTTGAATTTGCCCTTAGTTCAGGCGCGTACATGGCGTCTGCGGTTGCGGGGAGTGCGCTGAATTTTCCGGGGATCTCGGCGCGGAGTTTGTAAGTGAGGCTGTGTTTTCCTTGGGGCAGCTGGCGGATGAAGAAGCAGACTTTTTCATCGTGAACTTCCATGTAGGCGCTCATGTTGCCGGTGCTCATGTAGCCGCTGCGCACTGCTTCGGCTTCGGTGCCTGCTGCTTTGAAGTCTGAGAATAGGAGATACTCGTAGTCGTTCTTGCTCTCCATGATGAGCTCTACTTCGATGATGTCTCCACTGAGGACTTTGTCACCTAGCTTGAGTGGGGTGCGGTCATATTTGTCTGCTTTTTGCTCCACTACTTGTCCGTTATTTCCTGCGACTTTGTTTGTCGCTTTTTTAGGGGTAAGTTTATAGAATCTGCGCTCCACTTTCACTTCTAGCCCCGCCTTTTTGATATTGTCTTCCTTGGTGAAGACGGTGAGGTAGGCATTGGTGTAGAGTGGTCCTTCCCCTACTCTGCGGATTTCTACGGTGTGTTTTCCGGTGGTGAGGATGTCGCCAGCTAGGGTCATTTTGTTGTCGAAGCTGAAGAGATTTTCTTTGGTGATTTTCACTTTCTTGTAGCTTTTTCCATCTAACAGAACTTCGACCTCAGCGCTCGGATCTGACTCGCCACTGGCGGTCATGTAGGCTGCGATGGCTTCTATGCAGTAGGCGGTGTCGCGGGTGGAGTTCCAGTAGGTGGCGTGCTTGCGGTTGTTTATGAGGAACTTTACTATTCCCCTCGCCTGCTTGCTTTCTGGTTTGGTGACGACGAGTAATTTTAGATACCACGCGTGCGCTTCTATCTCGCTGCCATACCAACGCCACCAGTATCCGTTGTTGCCCATTTCTAGGAAGGCGGTCTGGTTTTCTTCATCATAGTTGAGGAATTGCTCGATGTTGCGGATGACTTCATCGCGGCGTTTGGCGTCCTTTGCTAAATGGAGACTCATTCCGAGCATGGATTTGGCATAGACTCCGAAGTCTTTTTTATCGCGGAATTGGTAGTCTAACATTTCTTTGTTAGAGACTCCATTTTCTGCGAGGACGAGTCTAACAAAAACATCTGAGGTACTTGGTCCAGGCTTGGTATTTCTCTCACGTTTCTTCCACATGCGGATTTTTCCTGTCTCGCGTGCTTCGTGGCGTTTGAGCCATTCTACTCCGAGTTTTATTCTGTCTTCTGGAACCTTCGCTCCGTTTTGCTGAGCGAGTCTGAGTCCGTGAACCACGACTGCTGTGGTGTGCGGATAGGATCTCTCGCCATGACCTGAGAACCAGCCCCAGCCACCGTCTGAGACTTGCATTTCTATGAGTCTCTGCACGCCTGTGCGCACCATTTTATCCACTTCTTTTTCGCTGAATACTGGGTTGGTCTGCCAGCGTCTGTGGCGCTTCCATTGCTTGGCTCGCTCGCGGTCATCGCCTAGTTCTTGTGGGTTCAGATTGGTACGTTTGTTTCTGACTTCTTCGAGATCGATGCCCATGTCTTTAAGAATTTTCTGGGTGATGACGGTCGGGACGAATCGGTTTAGAGTCTGCTCGGTGCAGCCATACGGATAGTCTGCGAGGTATGGAAGCGCATCTACGATGGCACCTGCAATGGTCGGTGAAAACCTTACCTCTAGCCTTGAGTCTTCTGGTCTTCTTTCTTCTGGAACTTCTATGATGATCTGCGCTGAGTCCTTTCCTGGCTCTACTTCGCGGCTCCATGCCATTTGTTTTAGCATGCCGTGGACGTAAACTGGGAAGGTCATTTCCATGGCGTCTGTGTCGTCCGCTGTGATGACTTTCATGCGGATGATGGCTTCGCCTTCTCTGGTGACTTTGACTCTCCAGTTGATGCGTTGCTCGCCATTTTTTGCGGCTAATTTCGCAGCTTGGGTGAGTTCTCCTTCGATGAGTTTTAGGGTGCCGCCTTCGAGTTCGAGCGATACTTTAGCGTCAGCTGCGTTGTCGTGATAGTTATGCACCACTGCGCTGAGGACGACTTCATCTTTCTCTACGAAGAAGCGCGGAGCCTGGAGTCTGATGATGAGATCCTTGCTGGTGATGACTTCCGCTGAGCCGTGCCCCACTCGGGTTCCGTGTGCCATTGCCCATGTTTGGATTTTCCAAGTTGTTAGATTATCTGGGTATTCTACAGGGACTTCTGCCATGCCGTTTTGATCTAATTTTACTGAGCCTGACCACTTGATGAGGTCTGCGAAATCTTTGCGGATGAGGATTTCTGGTTGGTTTCCGGTGGCATTTTTCTCTTCACCTCCTGCTTCTTCCACATCACCAAATGCATCTACTGACTCACTGGCTAAAGATGCCTCTGCCATAGGACTAGGCATCAGGGAATTATCGGCACTCATCCTACCTGCTATACTTTTTTTAGCCATGCTGCTTTTTGGCATACCGCCAGCTCCAGCGTAGGCATCAGCATCCAGCATATCCAGACCGAGCTGGTGCCCGAATGCTCCTAAATTACTCATCCTTTGCTTTCCATTTTTCACGATGCTTCCGCCTGCGATGACCATGGATCGCTGCCAGTAGCCGTGCTGGTAGTGCCTTCTCCATTTCCAGAAGAAGGATTTGATCTCGGCTACATTGCTGCCGCCGGAAATGTATTCGAGTGATTTATCATAGATGGCTAGGACGCAATCGCCAGTGACTGGCTCGCCATTTTCATCGGTGACTTTTATTTTCACACTGCCTTTTTCTTGCGGCTTGTATTTCTCTGAGCTGGGAACGATGGCTACGTTGAGCGTGCGTTTCTGTGGTGGGACGATGACTTCTCTGACCTGAGTATGGACGCGTGCATCGCTGATGGTCATGGCTTCGATGAAGAAGTTTGGCATGTCTGCGAGTGTTACGGGAATTTCTACGACTTGGCTATTTCCTGTGAGAGTGATGAGTTGTCTGTCTTTCATTCCTCTGATCATGACCATGACGGTGCTGTTCTTGCGCTTGGTGTTGATGAGGAGTTTTACGGTATCGCCTGGGGCATAGGTGCGTTTGTCTGTGATGAGTTCTAGGTCATTGTATCTGACATCGCCCTCTTCGCCTGCTGGTCCTCTGGCTGTAAAAATGATCGCGCCTTCAACTTCTCTGCCTTTCTCATCGGTGACGATGCTGACTAGGCGGTACTGACCTGCTTGATCTACTTTGAAATCTATCTTTGCTTGCTCGCCTGTGAACTGCGCGCGCTCCCATTGGCGAACGATTGTTTCCTTGAGCTCTCCATTTTCGTCTGATGAAATTTTATACAGCGTGGTGGCTACCCAGCCTTTGACTTTGCGGTTGTCTAGGGTGTTGGCGGCGATGGATGCTTGGATTCTTTCTCCTGCCAGTGCGTAGCCTCGGTTGAGCCAGGTGGTGACTTGGAATGGCTTTCTGGTAGCGAGGACGGAGCCGCTTCCGAAGATGGTGCGGCGTGAGGCATCGATGACTTCGACTTTGATTTCGTAGCGGTGGTCATCGTCTCCGTGGACGAGTTTGGCTAGAGCAGAGTCAACTTTGACTTTCACTGTGCCGTCTTCACCGATCTGCATTTCTTCTTCTACGACGAGTTCTGGCTGCTCATAATTTCCGCGATACCAGAATGGGAGCGGGCATCTGCATCCCCAATTATACCAGCCCGGATACCAGCTACGCTCAATGTCCATCCAGCCGTAACCACTGCCGTAGAGCCAATCCCAGCGGCTCACGGGGAACCATCTGGAGTTGTGCACGTGGCGGAGGACTTTGACTTTCACCTTGGCATTGGTGACGGGTGCTCCGTGATAGTAGTTTGCCTTTACGGTGGCTTCGAAGGCTTCTCCTAGCTGCACTGGCTTCGAGGGAGCATCTACTTTCACTTCGTATTCTGGCTTCTTGTATTTCTCTACGCGGAAATTTCCAGCTCCTGCGTAGCTGCCTTTCTCATGATCAAATTGGAGTCGGATAGTATATCTGCCCAGCATGGCATCATCTGGTAGTTCTATACTAAATGGCACGCCACCGAACTCATCTGCATTGACCAGTTGCGGTTTGCCGAATTTCTGACCGCGAGGGTCTGTTATTTGGATGCAAAATTTTCTTCCTGCGTAGTTTGATTTATCACCGAGATCATACTTCACATCGCGCACCCAAAACTTACCTTGGACCTTGCTTTCTGGTTTGTAAACTGGCTGGCTGGTGATGCAGAATGCTTTGCGCTGTTGGTAGAAGCTATTGTTATCGCTGTGCCATGACCAGATTCTATTCATCCCTGTCCACGCGCGCTTGTCACCTTTTCTGGCTTCCACAGTCCATTGGAAATTACGGTCGCCTTTATCTCTATTCTTGAGGACGACTTGACCATTTTCATCGGTCACTGCCTTGTAGCTTTTCGTGATGGTGTTGTATTTTCTGAGGAGAGTTTTCTTCTTCAGCTGCTCCGCCTTATATCCGCGGACGATGAGTTCCACACCTGGGATTGGCTTTCCTGTCTCTGCATCTGCGGCGATGTAGAGTGTGCCGCCAGTGACGTGGCGCGACACGAGCATCATGTCATCTACCCAGACCATGGAGTAAAATTTCTTTCCATCTGGCATCTCGCCTCTGAGGAGATAGGCTCCTGCTTTGGCTTTATTGAGCTTGGGTAAGGTGAGTTCTGCCCTGGTGTCCCAGTGTTTGGCGCGTGGTTTGAGAGCGTAGGTTTGTCCAGCGACTTGCTCGCCTATGTATTGATCATGCTTTCCGTTGATGCTGCTGTGGAGGAGATTTCCCCAGTTGACTTTGTTCCAGTCAACGGTTCTTGGGTTGCTTTTGAGGTATTCCCAGATGTTATCGTTGATGGCTTGGATGTTTATTTCGTGGAGTGTGAGTGTGACTTGCTTGGCATTTCTGTAGGTGAGGGAGATACGTTTTTCATCTGTTAGAGTGAAGGCTCCAGCTTGGTTTTCAAATCTTCCCCAGTCTTCAGTGATCTGGTCTAGCTTCTTTTGTCTTCGCTTATTATTATCGTCTCCTTTGGTCAGGATGATCACTCGGAGCAGCTCGGCAGCGCGATCATACATGCGTCTATCGAGATAGATTTCTACCAGCTGGTCAGCTGAATAGACGTCACCATTATCCCAGTTATTCTGGTAGAGTTTGATGAAATTTTGGCTCTCTGGGAGATTGAATCTCTTGATGCCATTGGCAAGTCTGGCGATGGTTTCTGTGTCCTTGAGAGTGTGGACTTGCATGATGCCAGCTTGGTTATCTTTGTCATCATTTTGCGCCATGCGGTGATACCAGCTAAAGCTCTGCAAGCTACGCACCCCGAACTGCTGATGCAGGAATGCGGCGAGTTGGCGGTTTACATTGGTTTTGCTCTGGGGTGAAATTTTCACGTGCTCATGAAGTAGCCATCTCCAGCGCTCACCATCATTTACCGCCTCCGCGTAGCTGGCTGGCACTTCGTAGAAAAGTGGATCTCCCTTTTCGGTCATCGGTGCTCCACGGGTGCTTGAGTGGTGGTTATAGCCTCGGTGTATTTCAGGTAAGGTTTTGGTATCTGTTAGAGATTGTAGTTTCCAGCTTTGGTTGTGAGTTCTGTTACGCTTTATCGTTGAAGCCCATTCTGAGAGGATCATTGCTTTTGCGTTCTGGTCATCATTTTCCAGATTGTATGCTTTTTCTAGTAACTGAAGCGCACGCACTCTATCGAGCTCCATGCTGTTGGCGTGCTCGCCTCTGGTTCCTCTGCGGCTATAAGGACTCGCACCGCGGACATATTCATTATCCAGCCATGCCCCAGAGCTAGGGACTCTGCTCAGTGATGTTGCTGCCTGAACTAGGACTTTAGGATTAGTTCCGTGTTTATCTACTGCTAATTGCATCAGTTTCTCAAACTCTTCATATTTTCGGAGCTTGTTCATGCATTGAACGGCGGCATTTAGATCATCATATGATTTCTCATCTGAGGCGGCAGAGAAATTTTTCTGAGCTTGCGCGAGGCATTCTTTCCAGTTGCCATCCTTGAAGAGTTTGTTCATGGATGCACGGTCTTCTGCGATGTCCGCACTAGCTAAAAAGGTCAACAAACAGTAAACAACAGAGAGCAGGAAAAATTTTAGATGAGTGTGTTTCATTGTGAAATAAATGGTTATTGTATAGAACGTAACAAGGATATCACGGCACTACAACACTACTTGTCACGAACCATGGGATTTGTGACATCTATTTTACACAATGAGCGATGTTATCGCTAATGAAGATCATTTTTTTTCATCATCCTTCATCCGTGCTCGACTTTCCCAGTAGGTCTCCCACGGGAGGACCCATGCTTTGCCGGTTTCTACTTTGTAGCGCTCGGTGAAGCCTTTTCCATCAGTGTGCTGGGCACGGAAAAGTCTGAGATTTTTCTCTTTTTCATACGTGGGATCTATCGCCATGGAAACAATGGAGGTGGCATAGTGCCCTTCGTGATAGTCTTTCATTTCCTCCACGGTAGGAAATCTGTAACAGATTTTCTGAATGAAGAATCCACTCGTCGCTACCGCTACGACGAGTAGTAAATATTTGTAGATGAATTTCATGTTACTCAATTTGCATTGTGGCTGGATCCCAATCGATCTCTGGGTATTTCATGTCGAGTGATTTGAGGGCATCGATAATGATCTGGCTGACGATTAAATTTCTATACCACTTCCTGTCTGCTGGGATGATGTACCATGGTGCGTGATCTGTGCTGGTTTTCTCTAGGATGTTTTCATACTCCGCCATGAACTCATCCCATCTTGCGCGGTCATCGAGGTCGCCGGGGTTAAATTTCCAGTTCTTGGACGGCTCATCCAGTCTGGCTTGGAGGCGTTCTTTCTGTTCGTCTTTTGAGATGTGGAGGAAGATTTTGACGATCTTGGTGCCTTCTTCAGCGAGCATGCGCTCGAACTCTACGATGTGACGGTATCGCTTACTCCAGACTGACTCGGGGAAAATTTTCTTCACCTTCACCGCGATAATGTCTTCGTATTGGCTGCGATTAAAAACCGAGATCATTCCGCTGGCTGGGGCGTGCTGGTGGACGCGCCAGAGATAGTCGTGCGATAGCTCTTCAGCTGATGGTCTCTTAAATGAGGTGACATTGATGCCCTGCGGATCTACGCGGCTGAAGACTGATTTCACACAACCGTCCTTGCCGCCAGTATCCATAGCCTGGATGATGACGAGTAGTTTTTTCTTACCTTCTCCATAGAGCAGGTTCTGCATTTCTTTGAGCTCTTCGTTTAGCTCACTGAGCTTATCATAGTGGTGCTCTTTACCAGCATCAAAGAGAGATTTGTCATCGGTCTCTATCTTGTCGAGTTTGACCTTACTACCGGGTTTTACTAAGTATGTCTCACTGGCGTTTTTTATTTGCATGTGAGGAATTTGCACTTTTGCCTGTGATGGGGCAAGGGTAAATCTCTGATTACTCAGCTGTATGCTCAATCATCGCGTAGGCGTTGTGATTGTGGATGGATTCGTAGTTCTCTGCTTCTACGCGATACCAGATGATGTTGTCTTGGGCGTTGGCTTTTGAGGCTACGTTGCGGACTAAGTCTTCTACGAAAACTGGGTTATCATAAGCGCGCTCGGTGACGTATTTTTCATCGGGGCGCTTGAGCAGGCTGTATAGCTCGCAGCTGGCGGATGACTCCACGAGGTCGATGAGATCTTCTACCCAGATCGGGCGTTTGGCGCGGACTGCGAAGGTGACGAGTCCGCGTTGGTTATGCGCTCCGTAGTCGCTGATTGCTTTGGAGCATGGGCAGAGTGTGGCTACTGGAACCATGACTGTGCAGATGAAATCTGTGGTGCCATCGCTGGTGGCATCGACCTCGAACTTTACTTCGTAGTCTAGCACGCCGCCTTTTCCTGTGACGGGTGCAGGCTTGGTGCGGAAGAACGGGAATTGAAATTCCACATGTGCGCGAGAGGCGTCTAATCTCTCTAGCAATTCTTCTGGGACTTTTTTCATTTCGCGGACATCGAGACAGTTTCCGTGAGAATTTAACACCTCCACGAAGCGGCTCATGTGCGTGCCTTTGAAATGCTCGGGAAGATGGACAGCTAGAGATGTGGTGGCTACGGTGCGCTGTGAGCCGCCTTCTTTCTCTCTCACTTCCACTGGAAATCTGAGCGCTTTCACTCCTACGCGATCGATGGCGATGTTACGGTCGTCTCGCTCATTTTGAGTATCTGTTAGCTCTTGTAGCTTCTGATTTTTCTGTATCGGTGCTGGCATTGGGAAAATAACTGAGGGATATTTATGAGGACTTATTAAACAAAAGAAGCCTGCCTAAAATGATAGACAAGCTCGTTTAGATTTATAGAAAACCATGCTGAAATGTTTAGCGAGATCTACTCACCATCCTTACCTCGTGGGTAAGGTTATGGAAGGAGATTGCAAGAACGAGCTCGCTTGATTTCACGAGTGATCTTACGGTGAAGCTTAGCAGATACTCCAGTCACGCGACGTGGAAGGATCTTACCAGTTTCAGTAGTGAATTTGCTAAGAATATCAGTATTCTTGTATTCGATAAGTTCTGCAGGGAGATCTAATCTTTTCTTGGTCATGCAGCGGTTTGCCTTACGGAAGGCAATGCGGCGTTCGATGGTCTTTGGTTCTGACATAAAGTTTATAAGTTAATTTGGAAAATGATTATCGAAGCTCACGGTGCACTGTGCGGCGTCTGAGAGCTGGATTGTATTTCTTCTTCTCAAGACGTCCCGGTGTGTTGAGACTTTTCTTGTTACGTGTAGTGGTGTAGCGGGAAGGAGACTTTCCTTCGCCTCTAGCTTCGGTGCATTCTATGATGATGATGTCGCGTGGCATGGTTTGAATTGGTTGAAATCAATTTAAAATTGGTTTGTAATGGGGTGCGCAAACTACCTAGATTTGAGCTTAGGTCAAGCGAAACCGACATTTTACGTTAATTTTTTTACTTCGGATTTGTTGATTAAATAGTGAATGGCTAGGTCTAATGACGATTTCTAGTAGTCTAAAGTAGCTCCAGTGTATCCTGGCTCATCACTACGGCGGAATCTGAGCTTACCGTGCTTCTCTTCCCAGCGCTCCTGCACCTGCACCGTGAGGCGGCAAAATGGGATAGCTTCGAGTCGTTCTTTGATGATTTTTTCACCAGAAATTTCACAGTATCCATAAACTCCTCTCTCTAGTCGCTTGATTGCATCTTGAATTTCATAGAGTGCATCTTGCTCTTTCGAGAGGAGATTCAGCGCTAGATCTCTATCGTATGCATCACTTCCTGCGTCTCCCGTATGCTGACCAGACCCAGACAAATCTTCAGTAGCAGCCATCAGCGTGTCCTTGGTATGCCCCACTGTAGAGTCAATGAGTTGATCCTTGAGATCAAGGAGACGTTTGTATTGTTTCTTATCGAATGCTGTCAGTTTTCTAGGCTTGATCGGCTTTTTTTTGTTCTTAGAAATTTTCTTCGCAGGACCAGTCGCCTTGAGCTCAATCGTTCTAACTGGCTTTCTGGCTACAGTAGCCGCTGCCTTCTTTGCTGTTTTTTTTGTAGGCTTCTTAACGGCTTTCTTAGAAGCTGCTTTCTTCGCGGCTTTCTTGGGCGCGGCTTTTTTAGCTACTTTCTTTGCTGGCTTCTTAACTGCTTTTTTTACAGCTTTTTTAGTTGCCTTTTTCACCGCTTTTTTAGCTACTTTCTTTTTTGTAGCTTTCTTCTTCGCTATCTTTTTAGATACTTTTTTGGCGGCTTTCTTAGTTACTTTCTTAGAAGCTTTTTTCGCCACTTTTTTCTTCGCCACTTTTTTAGTGACTTTCTTCGCTGACTTTTTAACCGATTTCTTTTTTGCTACCTTCTTTTTTGCTGCCTTTTTAACCGCTTTTTTCACGGTCTTCTTGGCTACTTTTTTTGCGGTTTTCTTTTTGGTTATCTTCTTAGCAACTTTCTTCTTCACCTTTTTAGCTACCTTCTTTTTCACTGCTTTTTTGGCAACCTTCTTCGCAACCTTCTTTTTAGTAGCTTTCTTTACAGCTTTTTTAGCAGTCTTCTTAGTTACTTTCTTAGCTATTTTTTTTGAGGCTTTTTTGCTTGCCTTTTTAGCTACTTTTTTCACAGTTTTCTTCGCTACCTTCTTCTTAGTAGGTGACTTCTTCACTGCTTTTTTTGCGGTTTTTTTCTTTGCTGCCATGATTAGTGGATTGTTGCTAATTTAGTAAAAATATTTCTGTTAACATCACTAGAGAGTTACAGAAGTAGTTCAGATATAGATTCTACGCGCTACTGCAAGATAAAATTTCTATAACTACTAAAAAAGAAGTTTAGTATCTGATACGGAAACTAGCTAAAAGTTAAACACACCAATGTCTGATCTGCTCTGCATCCCATCAAAAATAACGTTTTCCAGCTCATCGTAAGCAGCTCTTACAGCCTCTGCACGAGTCTCCCCTCCTGAGACAACAGCCAGCACTCTGCCGCCATTCGTTTCCCAGTCTCCTTCAGCATTTTTCTTCGTCCCTGCGTGATAAACTCTCGCATTTTTAACATTTTCTATCCCTGAGATGACATCACCACTACGTGAGCTCTCTGGGTATCCCGCTGATGCGCGCACTAGACAGACTGACCACCCATCGCTGAAACTTAGTAATTCAGGAGAAAGCTTACCTCTAGCTCCTTCAGCACAAAAGGCAGCCAAATCACCGCCTACAAGCGGCATCACTGCCTGGCACTCTGGATCGCCGAAACGGCAGTTATACTCGATAATTTTAGGTCCTTCTGCTGTGATCATTAAGCCGAAATAAATGAATCCTCGGTAGGGCAAGCAATCTTTCACTAGTCCGTTTACAGTGGGTTTCACGATCGTTGCTTCGATCTGACTGAGCAACTCTGCATCAATCAATTGACGAGAAGCCACCGCCCCCATTCCTCCTGTATTCGGTCCTGCATCTTCATCGAGAGCCCGTTTGTAGTCTCTCGCTGGGGTGAAAATGTGATATTCACCATCCACCACTGCGGCGAAAATACTTACCTCTGGACCTACGAGACATTCCTCTACGAGCAGTCTGCCTTCACCAAATTTCCGCTCCACCATGACTTCTTGGATAAATTCCTCAGCAGAGGCCTCATCCGCACAGACAGCTACGCCTTTTCCAGCCGCGAGTCCATCGAACTTCAGCACAGTTGGGTAAATTCCATTGATCGCAGCACGCGCCTCATCAGCATCCGCGCAGCCAGTCGCTCCACCGGTAGGGATGTCATGGCGTTGCATAAATTCTTTCGCAAATTCCTTAGACGCCTCTAGCTGAGCGGACTGTAAATGTGGTCCCCAGCAAGGAATGCCCTCTTTTTCGCAAAGATTAGCCAGCCCTTCGCCAGTCACCAGATAGCTCTCTTCACCAGCCACACAGAGATCAATTTCATTCTGCTTCATCCAGCTGATAAGCGATTCTAAGCCATCTACATTTACCACCTCCGCCAACTCGGAAATGGCATCGCTCCCTGGGAAACTATAGATTTCTGTCTGCGTCGCTGACTCATGCATCGCCGTGATCAGCGCGTGCTCACGTCCACCTTTACCTACTACTAAAATTTTCATAAGCACGCAGTCAAGCCGAGCACCTGAGAATGGTCAAGGCTGATTTAAGTTCACTTCAAAGCATTCCCAACAATGAGCAATTCATACAGTCCGTCAGTTTTCACCATGCTTACCTAGAAGGAACATCTTCCCCACATCCACAAGAAATTTACCCGCAAGAAGTCTCCTGCCCAGTAGCACGGGAAATTTCATCTTTGAGCGATCTGTCAAACTCATCGTAATCGGATATTTCTTCCCGTTGGCAAACTCGATCTTTGTTTTAATAAAATACCTACTTTGTTTTTTCCCATTCGAGCTACGCACATACTTCTGTTTCCAGAGTCTCGCTTCCAGCCCTTCGTATTCCTCAAAATCAAATCTTACCCATTGCACTCCTTCTTTCTCAAACACCAATATATTAGAGGCATGCATAGAGGATGTCCTCGCACCAGTATCTACACGTCCATCCACTGCACGCATCTCGCCATTTCCCAGAGCAGGAAATTTAATCATCTCGTCACGCCCTATGATAACCTTTTTCATACCTGCAAATCTAACAATAATTTCTTACCAGAATGCAATATTTTTCATGAACTGGTGATTTCCTCTCATAGAAAAGCTTTTGGCGAAGAACCGAAGTTCTCCGCCAAAGTGTGTGTGTCGTTTTGCTTTATTGCCTCAAGGTGGCGTGAGCAATATGCCCCACATCTAAATACCTGTCTATTAAAAAATAGAGTTTTTTCTCACATCACAACAATCTGATGATAAATATAATACACGAATATTTATTCTTCAATGACACCCCACTGGATTTCCTCCAGATCACCACCATTGAACCACAAGCTCAAGTTCGCATCTGGATAGATCAATCCACGTTGCACCTCATCTACTGACTCACCGATGTTTTGCTTGGCAAGAAATTCCTTCACATCCTCTCTGCTCCGCCCGATGAGAGCCTCGCCAAAAATCTCAACCTCAGGTGCCGCCACATCAATAGAACTCAGCCGAAACTCCTGCCCTTCATCAAAGTTTAGAGAAATACCCAGCTCCCAGTAATGCCAAGCTATAGACTTCTCGCCTCGCATATCCAGCTCATCAGTCTCCTCTGCCTTTCCCAACACAGCCTCCACATCTGCCTGACTCGCCCCAAAAGGCAAATCATCCAACCCTTTACCAAGTAATATTGTTTGTACTTTTTTGCCCATAACTAATCGAAAAATATCTAATTCTCATCTTTCACACAGCGGAATCCAGTATGCTGGCTGGGAGTCAGCACCTCATGATGATGTCTCGCAGCGGGTCTAAATCTCATACAATACTGCGAGCTACATAAAAATGATCCACCTTTCGCAACGCGGAGATGAGTCAGCACATGGCTATCTCCACGAGGTTCTGGGCAAGTCCCTGCCACAGGATTATACGCCATTCGCTCCGCATCAGTGATTGGGTTCTTAGGTCCTTGCGGATTTTTATGAGGCTGTTTCACAAAGGTGTGATAGTAACCAGGGTGATAATAATCATTACAAATTTCCCAGACATTTCCCGCCATCTCATAGAGCCCCCACGCATTTGGCGGGTAGCTTTTCACTGGAGCAGTTAAAATAAAGCCATCCTCAGCTTTCACACTACTTGGAAATTCTCCCTGATAGACATTCGCCATCCACTTTCCATCCACCTTCATTTCATCGCCCCAAGTATATTTTACACCATGCTGCCCAGCCCTCGCTGCTCGCTCCCATTCCGCCTCCGTAGGCAGACGTTTACCAGCCCACTTCGCATATGCCTGAGCATCATCATAATTTACGCAGGTCACAGGGTGATCCATCTTATCTTTGATGTCAGAGCCTGGACCCTCCGGTGTTTTCCATGTAGCTCCCGGTGTGAAACTCCACCATCTCCAAGCAGAACCCACCCAAGGATCTATCTTACCTTTCGTCTTTTTAAATACATTTGCACCACCTTGTAAATCTTGTGGTCTCGCTTGTGGGAAATCTTCTGCTTTGAGACCCACTTCCGCCAAGGTCTTATAGCCTGTCGCCTTCACAAACTCCGCAAACTGCGCATTCGTCACCTCCGTGGCATCCATGTAAAATCCATCCACTTCTACCAGATGCGCTGGGAACTCCTCACCATACTGCTGTCTGTGCCCCGCTTTTAAATCCTTACTCCCGCGCAAATACTTACCTCCAGGCACCCACACCATTCCTGGTGCTGCGGTTGCGTTTTTAGTAGCACGCTCTGCGTCCTCTCGCAGCTTCTGTTCAGCGGCTATTTGTTGAATTTCTGCTTCAGCCGCAGCTAAGGTTTTTTTCTCAAGGTCGATCTGGCTGAGCAACTCACCAGCCCCCTTCTCTCTGGCCATCAGCTCGCGTTTCTCCTCCTCTTTCTTACGCTTCCGCTCCTCCTTCTGCTCCATCGCCATTAGCATCGCATTCTTGATAAATGGATCCATCTCAGTGTCCTTCTCTAGCCCCTCTTTCGTATAATTATCCAGATTCTGCACCGCTTTCTGTAGCTTAGCCCGCGTCTTCTCTTGAGCTTCAGCAGCCTCCCTCTCAGCCTTCGCCTTAGCTGACTCAGCCTTACCTACTTCACTCTCAGCAGGTGGTAATACTACCTCAGCTGTATCCTTACAGCTAGGCATCACCACCAGGCTCAACGCTGCTAAAATCTTCAACTTGCTTCTCATCACGCACACTGTAACGTTCATCCACAGCAAAGCAAGCACATGACAAAATTTAGACCCTGTATCGACCTCCACGACGGCAAAGTAAAACAAATCATCGGGGGAACACTCACCGATGATGATAGCACCCTGCGAGAAAACTTTGTATCAGAGAAATCCTCCGCAGACTATGCTGATCTTTACCGCGAGCATCAGCTCACTGGTGGGCACATCATCCAGCTAGGGCAGACACCAGAGAATAAGCAAGCCGCACTCAACGCACTTGCCGCCTGGCCAGATGGCATGCAGATAGGTGGAGGCATCACCATAGAAAATGCATCAGATTGGCTCACTGCAGGAGCCTCACACATCATCGTCACCTCATGGCTCTTCGCCCCAGACGGCACCTTCCTACCAGAAAGACTCACCCAGCTAAGCGCAGAAATTGGCAAAGAAAAGCTCGTCATAGACCTCTCATGCCGCCGCACAGACAGTGGATGGACAGTTGCTATGAACCGCTGGCAGACTCTAACAGATCTCCACATCACACCAGATAATCTAGATCACATCGCCCAGCACTGTGACGAGCTACTCATCCATGCCGCCGATGTAGAAGGTCTCTGCAAAGGCATAGACCATGAGCTAGTGGAGACCTTAGGACAGTGGGCTCAGCTACCCATCACCTACGCTGGCGGAGCCGCCACCATGGCAGACATCCACCTCACCCAGCAGCACAGCCAGGGCAATGTGGACATCACCGTAGGCAGCGCGCTAGACATCTTCGGAGGAAAAGGCATCACTCTAACAGAACTCACCGAATGGAACTCTAGTAGCATCTAACAGCCACTCGGAAAAACTTACCTCCAGCTAAAAAACTTACCTCTAACATTAATAAAAAATGGGACCCTTCATCAAAATCATCCTCTTTGGCCTCCTCTTTCTCATCCCCATGTTGATGATACGCAGGATCAAACGCAATCGCATGATCCGCCGGCACACCATCGCGCAGCAGCGTCTCACACCAGAGCAGCGCGCCGAGCTAGGAGCTGACTTCCCGCTCTACCTCACCCTGCCACACGAGCTCCAGCAAGAACTAGAAGGACTCATCCATGTCTTCATCTCAGAAAAAGCCTTCGAGCCCTGTGGCGGGCTAGAAGAAGTCACCCCCCACATGCAGCGTGTCATCGCGGCTCAGGCGTGCCTCCTACTACTCAGAAAACCGCATGATCTCTATGCCAAACTCCGCACCATCCGCCTCTACCCAGAAGCCTACATCGCCACTGGCGAAAACGGTGAGCAGTCCGTTCGTCTCGGAGAAAGCTGGACCACAGGCTCCGTAGTTCTCTCCTGGGCAAGCGTAGTCAGCGGCGGAAGAAACACCGAAGACGGGCACAACGTAACTATTCATGAATTCTCACACCAACTCGACCAAGAAGACGGAGCAGGAGACGGTGTCCCGCTATTAGAAACCAAGGGCTGCTACAAAGAATGGGCGACCATTATGAAGCCAGAATTTCAATCTCTCATCGATCGCAGCAACAAAAATAAACGCACCGTCCTAGACTCATACGGTGCCACTAACCCAGCAGAATTTTTCGCAGTAGCTACCGAGACCTTCTACGAAAAGCCAGACCAACTCCAAGAAAAACACCCAGAACTCTATGACCTACTGGTAAAATACTACGGAGTGAATCCACTAGAATGGCAGTAATTTAATTTCCCTACTTCCTAAAATCCACATCCATCATATCGAAGCCCTTCTTAGCCTTCATCTCCTTTTTCTCTGGAGGTAATTTTCTAACAGAAGGCAAGATAGCGATCCCCCAGATCACGCTCACCACCACCCAGCAAATGGCTGCATAGACGTGGTGAGAAATGCGCATCACTGGGATAAAATCTGCGGATACCCGAGTCGCCATACCTAATAAAAGTAGTGCCACACACACCACCAGCGGCTTGATCCAGCGTTTAAATTTATCACCCTGCCCACTGTGCCCAAAGATCACCCGCGTCGCCACTATCATTGTTACTAAACCGAACCCACCGATGTATAAAATATGATCCAGTGCCACCTTCTGTTTGTTCACTAGAGCTACTGCCAGCAATGCTAAAAGCACGCAGCCTATCCCTGCGCGCAGGCTCTGTGCCATCACTCCTCTGCCCACCTTCCACCTCAGGCAATTGCATTCACTAGCAAACCATAACCCCGCAATGATAAACCTGCACCCAGACATAGCGCGCGTGTAGCCCATCACTTCAAACCAGTAAGAACCGATGATCAGCACACCGGCTATCCATGCCAGATATGCTCTCCTACGCCACGCTTTACCACTCAGCTTGCCTTTATCCTCAGTCTCTAAAATCATCGGGAACATAAAGCTCCCCACACCTAACAGAGGCAGTAAAATAAACGCCTGATACAGCAATCTCTGACTAAACAAAAACCCATAATAGCTCCCATCATAATCCTCTAAAAACGCACCCCAGAACGCTCCGAACATCCCGCAAAGCAATCCCATCCCCGCCAGTACCATTCCAGGAGGCGGAAGTTGTTTACGCTGCATTATTCTGGGGATCAGGATGCTAAACATGAGCGCCATTAGCGCTACGAATACACCATCACCAAGCTGCCACTTACCCAGCAGGTGCGCTACACACAAGCTCAGATGCAGCGCCAGCATGAGCAGCACCTGCCATAATCTAAACGTCTGAACTCCCAGCATCTTCGGCATTGCCGTCCCCAGAAAACCAATCGCAAATCCTCCCACAAACCCCTCAATCATCATCCTAGCATGGGCTAACGATGGATAAAAACTGATGTACTCACCATAAAACATCGGCCACAACATCACCCCAAGCACACTTGCCAAAATAGCTACTGGGAAAAACACTCGGTAGGGTTCACTCGCAAATTTAGGCTCATTCTTCATCGCCAAACCCTATAGACTATCCAGCTGCAAAATAAAAGAGTTTAACTTCTTTTATTTTTTACCCTTCTTTTTCTTTGTTTTCTTCTGGCGTGGCTGAGCAGGATCTCTGAAGTCTTTGTGATCGGTTCTTGATGAGGTAAAGAGCTCTGTCATTTCTGCTAAAATCTTTTCCTCCTTACCTGCTAAATTATTTTTCTCTCCGATGTCCTTAGAAAGATCATAGAGAAAAACCTTACCTCCACTGCGGCGATAGGCCTTCCAGTCTCCCTTACGCACTGCCTGCTGGCTGCCTAGCTCCCAGTAGAGATGATCATGCACTTGCTGCTCACCTTTACCTGTTAGAGAAGGAAGAATAGATAGCCCGTCAGTCTTAGACTTCAGTTTCTCACCGGAAATCTCAGCAAACGTAGCGAGCATATCCCAGCCAGCTGAGATGTGATCTGACTCACTGCCCGGCTTTATTTTACCAGGCCAGGAAGCCACGAATGGCACGCGAATCCCACCCTCGTAGAGCGAGCCTTTTGATGCGCGGAGATCTCCAGCTGAGTTAAAGTAAGAAGCACCGCCTCCACCTGCATTGGTAGGTCCATTGTCTGATGTGAAGATGATGAGAGTGTTTTCATAGACTCCCTTTTCCTTCAGCTTAGCCACTACATTTCCGATGTACCGATCCATCCTTGTGATCATAGCTGCGTAGGTAGCATGTGGTGTTTTGTTCGGAATATAACCTCGGTTTCCAGTGTATGGTTCCTCGTCTGGCCACTGCTTGCGGTACTCAGCTAAGGCTGGATCATTCTCAGGAACCTGAAGAGAAACATGAGGAATAATCGTAGCATAATAGAGAAAAAATGGCTTCTTATGATTCTTATCGATAAACTCTAACACTTCTTTGTTGATGAGGTCAGGGGCATAATGTTTCCCGAGTAATTGTTTGCCGCCTTCATTGCCATCAAGCTCCACCATCTTCTCATTTCTCCACAAGTGAGTTGGGAAATAGTTGTGTGCCTGGCGTTGGCATAGATAGCCAAAAAAGTGATCAAAACCCTGCTTATTTGGTGAGCCTTCATTAAACGGTCCACCCAGTCCCCACTTACCCACAGCGCAGGTCTCGTAGCCTGCTTTCTGTAGCACTTTTCCGATGGTTTCAGTGCCTCGCTCCAGAGGATACTGTCCTTCCCCAGCTGGGTTTTTCTTGCTCGCCGGGTTTTTAAATATCCCTGCCGAGTTATTGCGCACCTGTGAGTGCCCACTGTGCTGGCCAGTGATAAAACAAGCGCGAGTAGGTGCGCAGACTGCTGAGCCAGAGTAGTGCTGAGAAAACTTTATACCAGACTTCGCCAGAGCATCAATATGTGGTGTCTTGATGTTTTTCTGTCCGTAGCTGCCTAGTTCATTGTATCCTAAGTCATCTGCCAGAATGTATATAATGTTAGGCTTCTGCGTAGCGGCACTGACACTGATACTGGTCAGAGATAGAAGAAGTAGAATTGTTTTTTTCATCATTGTTTCGGTTTGCTTTTTAAAATGGAGTCCAATAAGCTTTGAGGATAAACTTACATGGCTCTACAAAATCTACCATTTTATTAGATCAACAATTTTCATCGTTCCTTCATTCTTTCGCCCTACCTCATGCCGCAAAAAAAACACTACAACATCGCTGTTATTTTTCCAAATTGGTATTCATTTCTGAATGATGTAATGGAGGGCGTTTTGTCTATCCACAGCATTAGAAGTCACTGCCATTTCTTAAATTTCATATCGCATGATTTCAATAAACCACTGGTATTCCCTAAAGATTACACGCCCGATGGAATCTTGGTATCCTATGATGATGATCTTTTTCAGGCGGATTGGCTAGATGCTATGGATGTGCCAGTGGTGAATATTTTCAACTCAGTCAAGAAACACCACCCGAGCGTAGGGCTAGATTATCAGTCGATAGCAGCTCTAGCAGTTGAGCATTTTTCCAATTTAAATTACACAAACATCGGGGTCTTGGGAACGAATGAAACTCTTTTCACACAAGATATATATCAAGCATTTACTGAAGAGTGCGCTAAACGAGATCTACCATGCTGGATGATTAGTGTGCCCGATGGCATTAGCCCTGGAGATACAGATTACTTCAAGAAAAGTGCCCCTGACTTGAAAGACAAATTACTCAATTCAAAGGGCAGCACTGGCGTCTATACGTTCCATGATATTCGGGGTCGCTTGCTCGTGGATTATTGCGCAGATTTAGGGGTGAAAATACCCGAAGAGGTGGGAGTCCTAGGTAGGTTTAACACTCTTAATGCGCGGCTCTGCACTCCGGAGCTGTCGAGCATAGTCGTTCCAACGACTAAGATGGGCGTCCAAGCGATGCAGCTTCTGATCAATCTCATAGAAGGCAGAGAAATAGAAGATTTACACCCTAGACCGAAAGCTCAAGAGATCCGCGTAAGGCAATCAACCGTGGGTGAGAAAAACCCAGATATGATCGTGCTGCAAGCTAGGTCGATCATACGAGAAAATGCCTGCTCAGGACTGACTGTAGATGAGCTAGTGCAATCCTTACCTCTGGCTCGCAGCACCTTTGAGAAACGTTACCGGGCAATGACAGGCGCTAGCCCGGCGCAACATATTCGCGAAATCAGGGTCGAAACTGCTAGACAGCTACTCCTGACGACGCAGAGAACGATAGACGAGATTGCATTCAGCGTGGGCTTCACAGATGCGCGCCCCTTCGTAGTTTTTTTCAGCAGAGAAACTGGCGAGACTCCTGGAGAATTTAGAAAGAAATTTGCTAACACATAGAATAAAATTTCACTCTGCTCTGGTTGGATATTCCATGGGAGCTCATTGCTACTTTTTAGTTTTTAAAAACATCGAACTCTGGATTCACACACCGTTTTCCCCAGCGTTTAAAGGTAGCTCGGAGTTGATCTTCCGCCTCAGGCTGCTCACCTTTATCACCTGTATCTTTGATCCAAGTATTCAGCAGATCACGATGCTTTTTTAGCTCTTCCGCAAATACGGGATCACCTGCGAGATTATTCACTTGATGAGGATCTTTCTCCAGATCGTAGAGTTCCTCAGCTGGGCGCTTTCCGAAAAATGCCCACTCAGGAATTTTACCTAATTCGCCACTAGCATGCAGCTCACGCAGACGCTTGGTTGGCTTCTGACCATCTCGGTATTGTGGCTGGAGTAGGATCCGATCTGTTAGAAAATTCTTGATATAGCGATACTTCTCCGTGCGCACCGTGCGGATGCGGTCGATCGTGTAGTCACATCGATCGCGTGCTGAGATGACATGGTCACGCTGCTTGTAATCTTTAGCAAAGAGATCCTGACCATGCAGATATTTAGGAAGCTCTAAACCAGCTAATGCGAGGGTAGTAGCAGATATATCCAGCGCGCTGATCATCTCCCTACGCTCCACATTTTTATCAATCCCAGGTCCTGAAATAATAAGCGGCACATGCACCCCTCCTTCATAGCAAAATTGCTTATGCCTCAGTGAATGATTATTTCCATGGTCGGAAAAAAAGAACACAATCGTATTCTCTAACAGACCATCTTTTTTTAGCCCATCCATGATCTTTTTCATATCCATGTCAGTGACTCGCACCGTGTCGTAGTGGTGCGCCCATTCCGCTCTAAACATCTCTTCATCCGGGAAATACGGAGGCACTTTCATCTTAGACGGATCCACTTTATCTGTGAGTTTCTTAGTATTCGCCTTCCCCCCTCTCAGCTGGATCTGACCAAACCATGGCGTCCCTTCTGGAACATCCCTCCACGGGCTATTCCCTTTTTTACCAGCAGAACCTCTCTGTTTTTGTCTCACATTTCCCACCGTGTAGTGATCTCCTCTTTTATAGGTAAAATTATAATCATCCTTCCCTTTATTAAAAGTAGCATAGCCATTTTCCTTAAAAATCTGCGGCAGCGTCTTTATCCCTTTGGGTAAATAAATAGGAGCCTCCTTAGTGCGTGCTGAGCGATGGTGATGAGTCCCCGTGGTAGTCTGATAGACACCGGTGAGCATCGCAGAGCGACACGCAGAGCAGACTGGAGCAGGCACGAAACAGCGCGAAAACTGCACACCATTCTTGCTCATCGCGGTGAGAGCAGGTGTTTTTCCAGCATTGACCTCATCCCCATAAGTCTCCATCCAGGGCGATAAATCCTCCACAAAAACCCAGAGAATGTTAGGTTTTTCTGCTGCTGAGGCGGATAAATGGAAGACTGCTAAAAATAGGATGCTTAGTAATTTCATAACGAGTAAGACGTAACCTAGATAAAAACCCGCCCTCCGTCAATGAATCGATCCGCTATTTAATCGCTGTAGAGTAGGGGCTGCTATTTCATTAGATGGTTAAATTAACAATGCCATCAGGGAGTCCTCCGGCGTATATTCTGAGCGTGTTTTGGTTAGTATTTAGCCAGCGTAAACTAATGGATATGGTGTACAAGCCTTAATTGTAAAAATGCATACCACTCATAGCAAGTTAGACTCATCTCCTAGGAACCCTCCTAGTTGTAGTTTTTCTCTAAATTCTGCTGCTACGCGATGATGATTCGCCAGCTTATCACCACCCATTTTCACTAGATGACTGACCATCATTTTCATTCTATACTGGCTTGAAAAGAAGTCTCTGTAGTCATCAATAAAGCTCCAGAATAACGCGTCCCATACTTCACACCACTCGCCAGTTTTGTAGTCAGACATTTTTCTCAGATAATTAGAACCACTGAGGTAAGGTTTGGTCACTAGGAGACCGCCATCGCTAAATTGACTCATTCCATAGACATTCGGAACCATCACCCAGTCGTAGGCATCTATAAACATTTCGGAAAACCAGCGAAACACCGCGTCTGGCTTTACTCGAAGTAACAGGAAGAAGTTTCCTAATACCATGAGCCGTTCGATGTGGTGCGCATAAGCATCATCGTGCACCTTCTTTAAAACGTCATCAACAATCGGAATGCCTGTCTTACCATGATAAATAGATACTGGCATATCCTCCGTAAATCCCCAGAAATTCTGGGTGCGCAAGTATCTGCCATGCTTCTCATACATGATCGCCATAAACTCACGCCAGCCAATGATCTGCCTGATAAATCCCTCAATATTATTAATCTCCACCTTATTTTCCTGCCCCACTTCTAATGCTCTTTCTACTACTTCTCGTGGAGTCAGCAGCCCAGTATTCAGCATAGGCGTGAGCACTGAATGGTAGAGAAATTTACTCCTGTGAGTCAGAGCATCCTCATAGGTTCCAAACAATGAAAACCGTTCCTTCAAAAATTCATCTAGCCATTCACGAGCACTCTCATGGCTTACCGGATAGATGAAATCTTCATAGCTTCCAAAAACTTCACAGTTTGCTTCATTGAGTTTAGCAGTAGTTTCTAGAATGATCTTTTTTTCATTTTTCGTCTGCCTCACCATCGGCTCATTTGGTGGGTTTTCTTTCAGAGGAAATTTCTTACGGTTCTCATAATCATAGCTCCATCTCCCCCCTTCCGGCTGATTATTCTCATCCACAAGAATGCCCATCCGCTTTCTCTGAGCCTCATAAAAAGTCTTCATGAATGGCTTCTTCTTTCCCTCAAAAAATGCTTTCCCCCACTCACTAGGAGTCACAAATCCTGGCGTTTCTAAATACGTAATCGTAATGTTTTGAGATTCGCCAAACTCTATCAATCTACGCGTCAGCACATCATCTACTAATCGACAAACGATAATCTCATCTACATCTGTTAGATCCAAATCAACGTATCCATTCACTATTTGAAGTTCATATTTATTTGCATACAGATCCATGGATGCCTTATGCAGCAACAATTTCTTAGCATGAGGCACCAGCGGCCATTCTTCATCTCCGCCTAAAATTAGTGGCTCATGCACTAGATACACCTTATCCGCAGCTTTCATCACTGGATGATTTTCATATAATTGATGTGGATAAATAAGTCCTATTTTCATAATTAATTTTTTCGTTTGCGGTTCTTCCAACCAGTGCGAAGACGCTTCAGCAGGCAGTATTATCTCAGCGCGCTCATCCCGCCATCCACTTTGAATATCTGTCCTGTGACAAACGCGGCATCATCACTCACTAGGTAGCCAACTAAGCTCGCCACCCCAGCTGCGGTCCCCACTTTATTCAGTGGGTGTCTGGCGGCGGAGGCTTCGCGCTTGGCATCTGAGTTCAGCAGCATTTCAGCCAATGGCGTATCTGTCAGAGAGGGAGCAATCGCATTCACTCTTACTCCAGCTGGAGCTAGCTCACTCGCCAGACTCAGTGTCAGCCCCTCCACTGCTGCCTTCGCCATACTAATAGAAGCATGAAATGCCAGACCAGTCTGTGCCGCTACAGATGAGAACATGATGACCGATGCTCCACCGTCTGATGTGGATTTTTTCAACATTGGAAGTGCCGCCTGTATGATCCGCGCTGCCCCGAAAGCGTTCACTTCCATATCACGGCTCATCTGTTCACTATCTGTGCGGTGAAATGGCTTCAGCGCAATAGTGCCCGGACAGTAAACGATGGCATCAAGATGATCTGGAAATTCCAGCTCATTCTCTCCTCCTTGAAGCGCATCATAAAACTGCTTGCTCGCCACTGGTTGGGTGATCTCTTCCGGATTTCTAAGCGCTAAATGCACAGCGTGATCTCTCTGCAAGAATTGATCCAAAACCTCAGCTCCTATCCCACTGTTCCCGCCTACTATTAGAATTGTTTTACGCTTCATTCTTCGACATTAAGACAATTTCAACTTACACATCAATCACATAATTACCGTTTTTTCAGAATTTACTGAAAAAACGGTAATATCTTGAAGATTCACTTAGATTGTCAGTTTAAGCAGACTCTCTCACTGGCTTCGCAGTGCACTTCCTAATCAGTAGGAATCCAGTCACACCAGAAAGTAATGAACCCACGAGTATTCCTAATCTAGCCTCAGCATTGAATACCGGTGCGCCTGAGCCCTCGAATGCGAGTGAGGCTATGAATAAACTCATCGTGAATCCGACTCCACAGAGACAGGCGAGACCATAGAGCTGTTTCCAAGTCACACCCTTAGGAAGTGATGCCCACCCCATCTTGATCGTCATCCAGCACAGCCCGAAAATACCAATCTGCTTACCTAGGAATAATCCTAACCCAATCCCGAGCGGAATAGGGCGCATCAGAGCCTCCAGAGAAATTCCAGCTAATGGCACACCCGCATTTGCGAATGCGAACACCGGCAGAATAAAGAACGCCACCCATCCGTGTAGGAAGTGCTCCATCTTCTCAGCAGCCGCATGTTCCCCGGTAGGTTTGGCAGGGATAAATGCCGCCAAAGCCACACCTGCAAGCGTGGCGTGAACTCCAGACTTCAGCACACTCACCCACAGAACTACTCCGAACAGAAGATACGGAGCTATCGTTTTTACCCCCAGTTTATTGAGAATAAATAGACCAATAATCGTCAGTAGTGAGACCACCAACGCCATCATCGACAGCTGGCTGGTGTAAAATAAAGCAATGATCACTATCGCTGCCAAATCATCAATCACCGCGATCGAAGTCAGCAAAATTTTCAACGCCACCGGGACTCGACTTCCCAGCAGTGCCAAGATACCGAGCGCAAAGGCGATATCTGTAGCAGCGGGGATAGCCCAGCCATTTAGCGCAGCTGGATTATCTTTGTTAAATAAGACATAAATAGCAGCTGGCATACACAGACCACCAAACGCAGCGGCAAGTGGAAGCGTCATTTTCTTCCACTCAGAAAGTTCCCCATAGAGAACCTCACGCTTCAATTCCAGTCCCACTAGCAAGAAAAACACTGCCATGAGACCATCATTTATCCATAGTAACAATGGCTTATGAATCACTAAATCACCAATCAGAACCTTGGCTGGTGTCTCTAACAATGCAGGATACCACGCAGCACCCGAGTTGCTCACGATTAAGGCTAGGAGAGTGGCTAGCATGAGTAGCACTCCCCCACTGGCTTCATGTTTAAACAGAGAGGAAAATCTCGAAGGTGCGCCCTGATTCTGATTGATGGTCATATAGTTTCTATTAGGTAAATATTTATTCTGTTAGTCTGTTCCGATGTTAACTCGCTGCCAAGACACTAGGCTGATCCACATAGGAAGGACGGTATCTCAAAAGACATCCTACACCTCCTAGGCGTTTTAATTTATCACTACCTTTCACAGTTTCTATCTCAGCATCACACTGAATAGCACGTCTTACTAAATCTTCCTGTTTAGCCTCATTAGCAAAATCCTGATCAATAATCAGCACATCAGCGTAGCCATGCTCCAGTGCCTGAAGAGAAGCTGCTTCACCTGCCACTCCCAGACCCTGCTTCATGATTGCAGACTCTAGCTCGTCCACCTGATCATGGCTGTCCTCAAATTCCTTTTCTACGAAAGAATTAATCGCCTCCACCAGTATCGGATCAAGCCCAGCCTTAGGATTTACCGTCAGCGTATCCACCAGCATATCTTGCAGTCTCGTAGGTAGCGCATTTGTAAATGCACTCACCATTTTAGGACTACCAGCCACGATCAGACTCTTATGCCCAGCCTTAGCCATCAGCTCATCTAATACCGTTATCTTGCCCTGGATAAATTTCTGCTTCCTATCTTTCTTGTGGTTAATGTAGCGCTCTCGCGTCCACTCCCTTCCTATCTTAGGTCTCAGGTCAGGACGTTCTGTTAGAATTTCACTCGTCACAGCACCCGCAGTCGTCTCGAAGATTCGTGCCTCTCTATTCGTCAGAGTCACCACCACAAAACGGTGATATGTATCCAGAGTCTCCACAATCGGATAAATATGCGGTAGCTCATCCACCACCAATTTTGTCTCCAGCTCTATCCCCACAGGAAATGTATAGATAAATGGCGACTCCCCCACCCTTGCATACATTACTGCACCCTTCGCGTTCGGCATTGGCGTATCAAGAAAGAATTTCTGCATATTCTCCAGAGCTTCACTAAAGCAATCTTTCTGTATATCATCCAGCCCCCTGCTCACCTCAGCTGCCTGCTGCTCCATTTCCTCTGTAGCCTGCTGATGCGTCTGTGTCAGATTCACCACACAGGTCACTACTGGGCTCTCAGTTAACTCCACCTCCGCTAGGCGGACCATCATTTCCTTTATGTTCTCTATTTTCATTTTCGTTTATTCTATTCTTTTGGTTTTTTTCTTGTCGGCTGTTTCTTACTATGCGAATAATAATACATGAATACATAAACACGCAATATAAAACATGACTTTTTTTTCATGTTTTTGATTTCACTATAAAAAACCTTATGAAAACAGCAAAAAAAATAATAAAGACTAAACAAGAATCGAAAAAAAAGGACACTGGGAACTGGACATTCCTGACAAATCATCTCCATGTGATCCTCTGTTTACATCGAGACGAAGAAACCACCGTGCGAAGTCTTGCGCTGAGTATTGGCGTCACGGAGAGATCAGTTCAGCGGATATTAAATGAGCTAGTGGAAGCCCAAGTCATCACCCGCGAGCGAGAAGGAAGACGTAATGTATATAAAATTGATTACAAATACCGCCTCAGACATCAGCTAGAAAAGAACCATAATATTGGAGAATTACTAGAATTGTTGAAAGAATAGTCACTCTGAACTACTATGTAACAAGTAAGCTTAAAAATCATCATGAAATCCATCACACCCATCATCACACTCCTCACAGCCACTGCATCCTTAAACTTAAACGCGCAAGTAGAAGCACCTGCTGCCCCGGCTAAGAAAGAAGTTAAAGTTAATGCTGCAAGCCCATCCACCACTCCGGCACCACGTGGAGCTGAATGGTGGAAGAAGCGTCACGCTAACCAGGTAAAAAATGCCAACACCAACACCAACACCACTCAGCGTCAGCTCGTATTCATAGGAGACTCCATCACTCAGGGCTGGGAAAGTGGCGGGAAGAAAATGTGGAGTAATCATTTCAGCAAATGGAACGCACTCAATCTTGGCATCAGCGGAGACCACACTCAGCACGTGATCTGGAGATTACAAAATGGAGCCTTCCCAGAGTCGCTCAAACCAAAAGTGGCAGTCATCATGATAGGCACGAACAACACGGGTCATGGAAAAGGTCAGCCCGCAGCGGACGTGGCTGAAGGCATCCGCCTCATCGTGGATGAAGTTCACTCCCGCTCTCCGAAAACTCAGATCATCCTCAATGCCATCTTCCCTCGCGGAGCCACCCCCAAAGACAAAAAACGCATTCTTAATTCCGAGATCAACCAGCTCATCTCCAAACTTGGGGAAAGAAACTACGTCCACTACCAAGACATCAACCAGAGATTTCTCGATGAAAAAGGCAATCTGCCAAAAAACATCATGCCAGATCTCCTCCACCCAAATACGAAAGGCTACGGAATCTGGACGAATGCACTCGTCCCTGAAATAAAAAAACTGATGAAAGATCCTCTAACTTCTGTGAGCGGATTCAAAGCAACATTCGTCCCCGGAGAAGGCGAAGGTGAGGGTATGACTGAGATCTGGAAAGATGGGAAAAAAGTAGCGAGTATTCCTGACTCTCGACCCATGTCATTTAGCCCAGTAGGTGATGTTTTACTACTAGCAGAACACGCCCCAGATGATGACACCAAGCAATACGTCTTAGACATCGGAAAAGGTGAATCTGCGATGAAAAGTAGCCGCTTAGAATACGTTTTCGGTGGCAGATATGTCGAGTCAGCTACATGGTCAAATGACGGCAGCAGCATCACACTGCACAACCATCCCGACCTAGGAGCGGTCAAAAAAGAGACTTTTAAAGTAGCAGACCTACTTAAACGCAAATAGTTCTAAAAAAACTTACCTCTAAATTCTTTTTAGGCATCTGAAATCACTCATGTTTCGTTCTATAGTGGAATGAAGACTAGTGATCATAAAAAGCCGTCTCGGTTTGGAGCCAAAATAGGGCCCAAGATAAGAGCCATTTTCCCTTGGTTGGGATGGGTGGGATTCTCCTTATGCATTGCGCTATTCTGTATCACTGGCTGTAGCCAAAATAATACCATGAATGATCAAGCGATTACTTATCAAAAAGCGAAAACCTCTGCTAGTTCTCAGGCAGCTGATCTGAGCGAAGCAGATGCGAAACAGTCATTAGACCGCTTCGGAAAATTTCTCCAAGGCATCGGATCTGAAGAATTTATAGAACGCGAAGTAGCAAATGTTTATGCAGAGAATGCTTACCTCAATGACACGCTAAAAACACTCACTAATCGAGAAGAGATAAAACAGCATTTCATCAAAACCTCCCAGACGATGACTAGTTATTCTTTAGAAATCGATGACATTTCTAAGTCCACAAAAGGCAATGGCTACTACATCCGCTGGACGATGAAATTCTCAGCTCCCAAGCTCGCCAGTGGTAAGGAAATTGTATCCATCGGGATGTCGCACGTGGTGTTTGATACAGACGGAAAAGTTTTGCTTCACCAAGATTTCTGGGACTCATCCGCAGGCATGTTTGAGCACGTACCCATCATCGGTGGAGGTATCCGCATGATCAAAAAACGCCTCTAACAGCGCATTATGGACAATGGAAATGATCATAAACCCAAGACAGCATCCAGGCTAAAAGACATGCTCGGGCACTGGCTGGACTCTGATTACAAACGCATAGAAAATCCCAAGTTGCTCGAAGAAAAAGTGGACTGGGAGCGTTGCATCCCTTTCATCATCATCCACCTCGGACTCGTCTTTCTCATCTGGGTAGGCTGGAGCCCCACAGCAGTGATCGGCGCGATCTTGCTCTACGTCCTACGCATGTTCGCCATCACGGGGTTTTACCATCGCTACTTTTCTCACCGCACCTTTAAGACGAGCAGAGCCATGCAGTTCATCATCGCAGTATGGGGAAATACAGCCATGCAGCGAGGCGCACTCTGGTGGGCAGCAAATCACCGCCACCATCACAAGCACTCAGACACAGAAGAAGACCTCCACTCTCCAGGCGTGCAAGGCTTCTGGTGGTCACACATCGGCTGGATCACCTGTAAACGAAACTTCCCTACCGACTATGATCAGATCAAGGACCTCGCAAAATACCCTGAACTAGTGTTTCTGAACCGCTTCGATCAGCTCGTACCTTACCTCTACGGAGCCGCGATGTATGGCATTGGTTATTTTCTGGAAACCGTTTATCCGTCTCTCGGAGTCACAGCTGCGCAGTTTTTCGTGTGGACATTTTTCGTGAGTACAGTCGCACTTCTACATGGAACTCTATTTATTAATTCCTTAGCTCACGTCTGGGGCAAGCAGAGATTTAAGACAGACGATGACAGCAAAAACAGCGCTCTGCTAGCAGCCATCACACTCGGTGAAGGCTGGCACAACAACCACCACCGATACCCACACAGCACCAGGCAGGGATTTAGGTGGTGGGAGATAGACATCACTTACTACGGTTTGAAAATCATGTCATGGCTGGGACTCATTAGAAACTTACGTAAGGTCCCACCAGAACTGTTAGAAGAGCACAAGAAATAGTATCACTCATGGATTTAGAATCTAACATCACCAGAGAAAAACCTACCATCGCCATCATCGGTCTTGGTATTTCTGGTTTAGGCTGTGCGCATTTTCTGAAAGACGACGCAGAGCTCACACTCTACGAAGCGAACGACTACATCGGTGGGCACACCAACACCGTGACCGTGAAGGAAGGCGAAAAAGACGTCCCCATCGATACCGGATTCATGGTTTACAATGAGGATACCTACCCGCATTTGACGCGGCTATTCGCTGAGTTAGGAGTCGAGACGAAGAAGACGGACATGTCGTTTTCAGTGAATCATCTCCCTGATGGGCTTGAATTTAACGGAGGCAAAATGAACCAGATTTTCGGGCAACGAAAGAACCTCTTTAATCTGAAATTCTGGCGCATGCTTTTCAAAATCAAGAGCTTCAACACCGATGCTCTGGAAGACATAGAAAACGTAGCCCTCCATCACATGACACTGCGCGAGTATGTGGAGCACCGCGGCTATGGGGAAAATTTCCTACGCTGGTATCTCGTGCCGATGGCATCTGCCGTCTGGTCTAGCCCGCCAGAGAAAATAGAACAATTTCCGGCAATCACACTGATGAGATTCTGGAAAAATCACGGATTTCTCGCTGTAGAAAAACGCAAGCAATGGCGAACTGTCTGTGGCGGTGCGAAATGCTATGTGGAAAAATTAATCCAGCCATTTAAAGATAAAATCCAGATCAATAATCCAGTAACCGCAGTAAGGCGCACCGCTGAAGGCGTAGAGGTAAGTTCTCAAAATGAGACCAGAGTATTTGACCAAGTCATCCTCGCTACCCATGGCGATGACTCACTGAAGCTTCTTTCAGATCCTACCGTAACTGAATCAGCAATTTTATCCGCATTTCCGTATCAGCCAAACACCGCAGTGATGCACACAGACACCAGCGTGATGCCAAAAAATAAACCCTGCTGGGCATCATGGAACTATGAAATAGGTGACACCCCAGATGGTCTCAGAAGCTCCACTCACTACTGGATGAACTCGCTCCAAGGTGTCTCTGAAAACGAGCAATATTTCGTGACTATCAATCCGCAGAGCGAGTTGAAGAATGTCATTAAAACTATCGAGTATCGTCACCCGCTCTTTGGTCTCAATGCCATCGCTGCCCAAGACGAAATACCACGACTGCATGAGGCAGGAAAACAGGAAACAAATACGTTTTTCTGTGGCGCGTGGCAGCGCTATGGGTTCCACGAAGATGGACTACTTTCTGCAGTAAATCTCTGCGAAAATTTACTTGGAAGGAGTGTTTGGAAATGAACACATCACTCTACCAATGCAACATTTTCCACAAACGCATCAAACCGGTGAAACGTCAGTTTGCCTACTCGGTATTCATGATGTCGCTAGACCTCGATGAGCTGGACACACTCGCTAAGAATCACTGGCTCTTCAGCAGAAACCGCTGGAACATTTACTCCATAAGAGACAGTGACTACCTACAAGATTCTACCTCCCACACTATAAAACAAAAGCTGTTAGATTTTCTATCCACTCAGGATGTTGATCTAGTAGCTCCCTCCCGCATCACCTTGCAGACATTCCCACGCATCTTCGGGTATCAGTTTAATCCCGTATCATTCTATTACCTAGAAGATGATTCTGCTAATGTCATTGCCGTTGTCGCTGAAGTAGGAAACACATTCCTTGAAAAGAAAATGTTTCTTATCGACCAGAAAGACTCCAAAAAACAAGGCTGGTTTCGCCTTAAAACCGCAAAGGATTTCTACGTCTCGCCATTTTCAAAAGTGACCGACCACTTCGACTTCCAGATAGGTCCGCGAAACGAAAAGTGGTCCGTCAATATCAACGATGAAGATGCAGAAGGGCTAGTCTTAGTCAGCACCATACGCGGGCAGCAGAAAGCCTTTAGCTCACTTCGTCTCAGCTGGTACATTATTCGCTATCCCCTGCTCACATTACGTGTCATTTTCCTCATTCACTGGCACGCTCTGCTCATGTGGATAAGGAAGTTCCCCATCTCTAACAAATCAGGCACAGCCTCCGACCAAACTGAAGTTCTGCGCCCGCATAAATCTCTAACAAAAAAATAAAATGCCCGCCGCCCTAGAAAAAACTAAGCAAATTTGGCAACAAAAAGTCATTCACAAACTCTTCTCCAGCATGCCCACCGGTGGACTACTTCTCCGCTACAGTGATGGCACCGAAACCCAATACGGAGCTAAAGATCATGAAATAGAAGCTGAGATCCACCTCAATGACGACAACGAATTTTTCAGACAATGCGTAGCCTATGGCAACATCGGGCTAGGTGAAGCCTACATGGCAAAAGTCTGGGACACCCCAGACATCAAGGCAGTCATCACTTGGTTCATCAGAAATATGAAAGCGAAAATGGGTGTGAATGCTTCTTCTAACAAGCTCAAGGCAGTGAACAAAATGAAGTTCCTCAACAAGCTATTCCACATCGCCCGAGCCAACACCATCCGCACCAGCAAGAAAAACATCTCCGAGCACTATGATCTGGGAAATGATTTCTATAAGCTCTTCCTAGATCCCTCGATGACCTACTCCAGCGGAATTTTCGCCAAAGCAGACTCCACCCTAGAAGAGGCTCAATACGAAAAATACGATGCGCTCTGCCGCAAGCTCCAACTCAAACCAGGAGACGAAGTATTAGAAATAGGCTGTGGCTGGGGAGGATTCGCCTGTCATGCTGCCAAGAACTACGGCTGTAAAATAACCGGAGTCACCATTTCTCAAGAACAACTCAACTACGCTATCCAACGCGTAAAGAACGAAGGATTAGAAGATCAAATAGACCTCCGCCTCCAAGACTACCGCCAGATAAAAGGCAGCTTCGATCACATCGTCTCCATAGAAATGTTAGAAGCAGTCGGCGATAAATTCCTCCCCGGCTACTTCAAGAAATGCAATGAACTACTCAAGCCTGATGGAGCACTAGGCATCCAGATCATCACCGTTCCAGACAGCAGATACGAAGCCCTAAAAAGCGGCGTTGACTTCATCCAGCGCCACATCTTCCCGGGTTCACTCTTGCTCTCACTCGGACGCATCAGCCAAGTCATGAAGAAAACCGGAGAGCTCTCCACCTTCCACGTAGAAGACATGGGACTAGACTACGCCCGCACCCTCTCCGAGTGGTATGATCGCTTCAACGCCGCCCTCCCAGAAGTCAAACAACAAGGCTTCAGCGAGACCTTCATCCGCAAATGGAACTACTACTTAAAATATTGCGAAGCCGCCTTCCAAACAAGAAACATCAGCGTAGTCCAAGCCATCTACACCAAACCCAACAACGAAAAACTTACCCCTAGTCGATAGGCCGGTAGGTCGGTAAGATAACATCTAAGATTTGACAGAAGGACAAACAGTTCAAGCACCAGAAAGCACTTTCCGCAGGCTGTGGAGGAAGGTTGTGGTGAAGCCTATCAAAAACCAGCTCACACGTGGGGCATCGGTGGAGAAGGTTTCACTGGCGATGGCTGTATCGCCAGTGATTTCTATGTTCCCGGTGCTGGGCACAACGAATTTATTAAGTCTATTAGTTGGCTCTGTTTTGAGGTTAAATTTGCCGTTCTTGTTGCTTTTTAAGAGCATCTTTTACCCACTCCATCTGGGGATGATCTTGGTTTTTATACGGATTGGCGAGACGATGAATGGTGCACCCCATATTCCATTTAGTATTCCTGAGTTGCTTGTGAAATTTAAAGATGACCCGATGCAGTTTGCCAGAGACTTCGGGATGACTGCTCTCTACGGGATTGAGGCGTGGGCGATCATTGCTCCCTGGTTCGCTATTCCTTTGTATTTCATCTTTCGCTTTCTGCTCAGAAAATACATGAATAAACACTTGAAGAAATCTGCCGCATGAATGTTCTCATCCTCAGTGCCTTAATTCTCACGATTCTATTTCTGATCGGCTGGTTAGCTTCTATCAAGATCAAGAACGCCAGCATCGTGGATGCGATGTGGGCGCTCAGCCTCGGCATCCCCGTTTTCATCTACGTCTCTGCGCATCAGGGAAATGATCTCAGAGAAGTAATCCTTCTCGGCATGGCTCTCATCTGGTCGCTTAGGCTAGGCGTTCATTTAGCGAAACGAATCTACGCGCATCATCCAGATGAAGACTCTCGCTACAAAATCCTGCGCGAACAATGGGGAGAACATTCTAACAGAAATTTTCTCATCATTTTCCTCATCAATGCAGCACTGGTTTTCTCGCTCTCTCTACCTTTCTATTTATCCTCTCAGTTCGCAGCCACTATCCAGCTGTTAGAGTGGATTGGTCTCGCTGTTTTTGTCATCGGATTCATCGGTGAAATCATCGCGGATTATCAGCTAGCATTATTTAGGAAACAGAAAGGTGGAGGTAAGATTTGTGACATCGGGCTGTGGAACTACAGCCGACATCCGAACTATTTTTTCGAGGCTGTGATCTGGGTAGGCATTTATCTTTTCTGTGCCGCATCGCCACTGGGCATTTACACATTCCATGCTCCCCTGCTAATGATTTTCCTACTCACAAAAGTGACTGGCATACCACCCACTGAGCGCTCACTGCTGAAAAGCAGAGGAGATGCCTACAGAGAATATCAACAGACCACGAGTGCTTTTATTCCTTGGTTTAAAAAAGAAATTTAAAATACATTACCATGAAAATCGACATCAACGACTGGCTAGAAAACGACCGTATCCCTGATAAGCTCATCCGATTCGGCATCCGTAAACGACTACTAAAAACTCTGGAAAAATTCCGCCATGAGAACTGCGAGGAACGTCAAGCCGCGCTCATCAAACACGTCAACGGTCTAAAAAATAGCCCGCTCGCCATCGCTACCGATGAAGCGAATGAGCAACACTACGAGCTACCGACAAAATTCTTCCAAGGCTGTCTGGGTCCGCATTTAAAATACAGCTCAGGCTACTGGAAGGATGGCGAGACCAGTCAAGACATCGAAGCATCAGAGGCTAGAATGCTAAAACTTACCTGTGAACGCGCTGCTATCAAAGACGGCGACCGCATCCTAGAGCTCGGATGCGGCTGGGGGTCACTCACACTCTGGATGGCGAAACATTTCCCAAACTCCGAGATCACCGCTATCTCTAATTCCAACACTCAGCGAGAATTTATAAACTCCCAACTCGAAGACCGTGGGCTGAAAAACGTCACGATTAAAACCGTGAACATGATCGACTATCGTGGCGAAGGTGAGAGCGTATTTGACCGTGTGGTCTCGGTAGAAATGTTTGAGCACATGAAGAATTACCAGCTTCTGTTAGAGAGAATTAGTGGCTGGCTGAAACCACAGGGAACTCTGTTCGTCCATATTTTCACTCATAAGGACACCTCCTATCACTTCGAGGTAGAGAGTGATGATGACTGGATGAGTAAGTATTTTTTTACCGGCGGACAGATGCCGAGCGATGACCTTCTCCTCTACTTCCAGGATCACCTTTCTATAGACGATCACTGGCAAGTAAACGGCACCCACTACGAGCGCACTAGTAACGCCTGGCTCTACCTCATGGATGAAAATAAAGAAGAACTATTCCCACTCATCGAGGAAACCTACGGCAAAGACCAAGCCACAAAATGGTGGGTTTACTGGCGCTGCTTCTACATGGCATGCGCCGAACTGTGGGGCTTCCGTGATGGCGAGGAGTGGTTTGTTTCGCATTATAGATTTAATAACAAGAAGTAATTATGAGTAAAATATTTTTCACGGCAGATACCCATTTCGGCCATAAAAACATTATTAAATTTTCTGATCGTCCATTTAAAACGATACAAGAAATGAACGAGGAGATCATCGAGAGATGGAACAACAAAGTGGGACCTGATGATATGGTTTATCACCTTGGCGATGTTGGTTTATGTTCATCTAGCAAGTTGCGTAAAATACTAGATCGGTTAAATGGTAAGATTCATCTCATCCGAGGAAATCACGAAAGTGCCGCTGAGGATTGTCATTCTAGATTCGAATGGATCAAGGACTACCACGAACTAGAAGTTCCAGACCCAGACGCATTTAAGGGTGTGAGGTTCATTGCTCTTTTTCATTATGCGATGCGTGTCTGGAACGCCAGCCACTACGGCACTTGGCATCTCTACGGTCACACGCATGGTGAGCTAGAGGATCTCTCTGACTCGTTATCACTTGATGTAGGGGTAGATTGTCATGATTTTGAGCCTCTGTCTTATGAAGAAATCAAAGATCTAATGAGCCAGAAAAACTGGGAAAGCCCATTTTAGGCTAAAGTGTGGAAATCATTCAGCTCTTCCCGCTATTTGCCTATGAGCATCTATCTATCAACCCTGATCAGCCATAGACAACCAGATCCCTGTAGCCGCATCACTCCAGAAAGGATAAGGTAGTATCATGCTTGACTCAGTTTTCTCTGGAGCCACTAACAGAGGAAAACTAGAAGCTCCCAGATAGGGTAGCGGTAAGTTGTTTCTATGCACCATGATGCAAGTGTAATAAACATCACGGCCACCCGTTAGTGAATGCGGAATCTGAAGACGCATATTCGTTTCGTATTCATCTTCTAGAATCCTGCTAAATTCTTGTAATTGCGGGGTGGTAGCCTCACCTTTCACTGCGTATAAACTACTGGCAATTTCCTCTAACTCTATCACGTTACCATCATAATAGGTATCAAGAGAATAGATGATCGCCGCCGGACAGTTTTGGTGATTATTAGGGTCATGTAGCAGCATATTTGCTTGAACTATTTGACCCCACACCACTGTGCCTTGTGACCGTAAAAGCTCCGCATCTCTAAACACCTCATTGATACGATTTTTCTTATCTCTCCATAGCCAGAATGGTCGTCTATGCTTGAACAGTTTTTGTTGTTCCTTACTCATTGCCGGCTGCTCTGCTTTAAATTTTTCTCTAGTAGTAGTGATGGCATCGGTAAATATTTCTTCTATCTCAGGACTATCCATTTGTTCGAAATCACTATCTTCAAGTAGGGATGATAAACATGGTCGATCAACATTCACCACTGAGTTTAGAATCCCCTTTTGATTCATAAGCTCTATCAGCCTATCATTTCCTGCTTGGAGTTTGATCTCAGTTTCTTTTTCAGTAATAGGATACATTGCCAGAAATGTAAGTATTCGCCCATCAGTATAAGTCATTTGGCTGAATTCCTCAGGCTCATGATAGGGTTGATCTAACAGCATACAATTAAAGCTAGTCCCCGGATAATTTTCCGCAGGATTTCCATTTGGAATCGTGTGTCCATAAGCTAAGAAGCTACCATAACTATGGGGAATGTGGATAATCTCTTTCATTGCTCGGATCGGCCAATATTCATTCTCATTTGTATCAGCACTTGAATCTGGCATCTGCCAGTCTGCCGGCAGACATAAGACCAGCTCAACATACTGGAAAATCTCTGCACCTTCAGGGGTGGTCAGCGGTTTATCACTACACCCTACAGATACCACTGTCACGTAAGGTCGTTCTTCAGTCGCTTTGAACCAATACAGATCAATATGCACATTCACTGATAGAATCTCGTGAAAAACTCCTTCACAAGGACCTAGATGCTTTTCAAGATGCTCCTCTATTGCCAATCTCCAATTCTTGTCAAACTCACCAGTTACAAACTCTTGCTTTGCCTCCTGATTTTCATAATTGAAAATATTGCTACCTCCCTCACTCATATTGTCTGTATCCATACTTCTGATTAAAAATACTTTTTCTCCCTAAGCAAAGAATAATCCTCTCACTACTAAATAATGATTCATTACACTACTTCTACATCCAAAAATACAGCCAGTTGATATAGTTCATCTTCCCTCATCCCTAAATTTCATAGGATTTTTAAACTTCATTTTGATGATAACTCGGTCTCCTTGATTCTTTTTTCTAGTTCACTGATCGTCCATGGATCATGGGGTGAGGATTTAACTAGTTTAAAGTAATGTTGTGCTCGATCATAATCTTGAGTGATTGCGTGAGCACGCGCGAGATCCATGAGTAGAGTGATGTCTGGTCGCTCCAGATCTAGGCGCTTGTTAATTTCACTGATCGCACTTTTTGCTAGGGATTTTGCTTCATCACTATGCTGAGGCGCACAGAGTGCAGCTCGGATTTGCCAGCTGCTTTTAAAGCGAGATTCTTGCATATTCTTCTCAATCAATCCTTTAAGTTGATCTCCGTTTCCGGCATCGATCATCGCTTCAATCCACATATTTTCTATCACAATGCTAACATTTTTCTCTCTCGCTTTAGTTAGAAATTTAACTCTCTCGTCCAGCCGATCTTTAGACCAGAGAAGATGAGATTTTAACTCTACGGGAACGATTCCATTTTTTTCTAACCGAATCGCTTCTTCACAGCTTGCCAGCGAGCTTTTGAAATCTCCTGTGATATAGAAATGCTTGGCTAATTCAATATGTGATAGGGCTTTATCATAATAATCGGTCGCAAGTTTGAGTGACTTTGATAGATACTGAAGTCTGTTCTCATTGTCTTTTTCTAATTTACTCAACTCAAGCCAGCCAAGGTGATCAGCTGGTTTTAACTTCGTGTATGCTAGAAGATCTTGCTTAGCTTTTTCATCCTGTCTGGATGCTCGGTATTCAGTAGATCTTTTAAAATACAAAGCGGCTTTTTCCGCCTTTCCTGCATGTTCTAGCTTGTGAGTCAGCGCATGGATCACATCATGTGGATCTTCATGCGCTGGTAGAAATTCACATACTAAACAGAATAGTAATACGGTTAGCTTCGGCTTCATTTTTTAATCGTTAGGAAAGCATCTAAGGTGAAGTCTGAACTACCGATGTCTGCATTATGTCCCTCAATAGAGATCACATTCTTACCTTTCTTTAAAAGGCGAGTATACCTCGACAATGGGAAAAACTCATAGTGATTCGCCTCGTGATTATGAAATCCTTTTGCTGTGGCACCGTCACCATAATCGACTAGACAGCGGACGATAGGAACACCATTGAGGTAAGCGATGAATCCATCATCATATTTCGCTGCTAAGCCTAATCCTTTTACCTTCACTTGAGAGAGGTCATTGATGACAAATTCCTTGCGCGTATAGACGACCGTGAATTTGTCCTTCATATCAAGAATGGTATTATCATCCTTATCACTGTAGCCAAATCCTGCTTTACCTTTTTTCCAGTTAGAGGTGTCAAATTCAATATTCGTCCAGCCCTTCGCAGGATGCAAATTTACTCCAGCCAAGTAGTCCCACTCAGCGTGTTTTGGTATCACTGGCTCATGATTTTTCGGCATTTTTGCTCCTGTTTTAGCGAGTATTTTCTTATCAATGATGAGCTCAGGCGCTCTCGGGTTCTCAACAATTTTTCTCTCTACTTTTCCACCTTTCTCTATCACGCAGTGATCCACCTTATCACCATTGTAGTTGATCATTTTTAGAGTGAGTTTATTATCCTTTGTTTCTAAAATCACCGAACCATGCATCAAGATGACCTTACTCATAAGAACATGGTTAGCCTTCCTGCGGAGTCCCGTGCCACCGTGCCCAGCCACTACTTGGATGGTACCATTATTAGGTGCTAGCCCTGCACTTTTCTTGTAGCTACCATCGCCACCTTCGCGCGGATCGCCATCGCCATCATCTAGCACCACTCCTTTATTAGTACTAGGCGTAACGTAGGCTCCATCGATGAGCATCGAGCGCTCATAGATATGTGAGTGACCAGTAAAGACTACATCTACCCCGCCAGACTCTAGAATAGGCATGATGTTCTCACGCATTTCGATGAGCTGTTTTTCATTATCACTATCGTGAGAACCCTTCGTGTATGGTGGGTGATGGAAAAACGCAACGAGCCAATCAGCCTTCGTTTTCTCCAGATCAGACTTGAGCCACTGTGCCATGGCAGCGGTAGGGCTACGGTCTAGGTCATGGGAGTTGAGACAGATGAAATGCACGTTCCCATAGTCAAATGAGTAGTAAGCCTCTGTGCCAGAAGGGACTCCTCCAGCTTCTGCCATTGCGGGATGCACAAAGGCATCATAGTATGGACCCGTTGCGCTCTCTCCTTTAGATGTGTAGCCTTCGTGGTTTCCCATTGCTCCCCAGCAGACCGTGTTGCGGAGAGTTGTTTCATACATTGGGAAGAAATTTCTTGAGAACTCTTTATCCAGTCCAGAGCCATACGCCATATCGCCCACGTGAAGATAGCCATCCAGCTTCTTGTCTCCCATAAATTTCTTCATCCCGTCATGCACTAGTTTCTGGTCTCTACCACCAGTACCAGAATCCCCCACGATCCAAAACCTAGAAGGAGTCTTAGAGCCAATCTTAGGATGCGTTTTAAAATGATAACTCTTATCAGAAGGAGTCAAACGTTGGTCGCCATTATACACCGCATAATAATAAGTAGTGTCTGGCTCAAGATCTGTAATATAAGCTTCATACTGCATCGTGTCCTTCGGGGCGCGCCCCACTTCTGGTCCACGCCAGAGATGCACGCTATGCTTTACTAAGATTTTCTCAACAGGAACATCTAATTTATCGACTGATTTACCAATCCTTACCACGGGCTCTATCTGTCCATTCATCCGCCAAACCACTACCTGCGAACTCTCAGTGGCAAGCTGAATGTACGGGGCACGAGTCACCTCTATTTCCTTAGCCTGACTAGCAAGCGTGGATGAAAAAAGCAGCCCCGAAATGATTGATGTGAATAAATATCTATATTTCATAGTGTAAAAATTAATTTCAATTAATATTCATGAAGAACCACTTTGAGTCCAACATTTTTTCTGAGGGAATCAAATGAGAGAATTTCTAATCAGTCTCAGGCAACATCAATGCCAAACACACAAAGACCACTGTCTGCCAAGGCACAAATAAAATGGTAACTCCCAACTCACCATCATATGCAACAAGAGATCCCAAAACGCTCCCAAATAAAATAGTTAAAATAGAATAATTCAACGCTGGCTTTTTCAGAGAACACAACCAGATAGATACAACTAAAATAAGACTCCCCAAGAATCCCGCCACGCCCCCTACTAACCATAACCTAAGCTCAGAATAGTCAATAATCATCTTATTCATTAAGTAGCTGCAGACATAGACAGCGGAATAATAAGCACCTGTAGATAGAGCGATGAAAAGCACCCACAAAAATAATTTTTTTAACTTATATGCCTTAGTATCCCAGATTGCGTAACAGGTGAAAATTAATCCAAACACAGCACCTGGAAACCAAACCAATGTATTAGAACCTATAAAATCAGCCAAAACTATAGAAAGAAATCCTGAGACACAGCCGCATACCGCAGCTATTATATATTTAGCATTCATTATTTTAGTCATCTCATCTAGGCAGTTTCTCTTTAATATTGTCTTTCTGGCTTTGAGTTGTAAATTATTTAAATCATGAAAATTAACGAAATAGCATTCTCAGTTTACCCTGTCACTGACATGGCTCGTGCCCGTAAATTCTACGAACGCATACTCGGACTAGTAGTCACCATGGATCACGAAATGGAAGACTGCCACTGGGTGGAATATGACATTGGTCCAGCGACACTAGCACTAGGCAACGCGGAAGGAATGAACCCTAGCTCAGATGGCTGTAGTGTATCGCTGGAGGTGGAGGACTTTGATCAAGCCATCGCTGAGCTACAAGAAGCTGGTGTAGAGTTTGGCTTCGGTCCCATCGAGACCCC
This sequence comes from uncultured Verrucomicrobiales bacterium, assembly GCA_937128235.1. Classification (GTDB taxonomy): domain Bacteria; phylum Verrucomicrobiota; class Verrucomicrobiia; order Verrucomicrobiales; family Akkermansiaceae; genus Rubritalea. The sequence goes on along the minus strand of CAKZMG010000056.1, from coordinate 9,770 downwards.
AGTCTGCCACATGGCATTCGTAAAAGACCCAGATGGAAACTCTGTAGGCATTCACAAACGTAAGCCAGGTCATGGGTAGAAAATATCGCCTAACTACCCTTAAATCTCCTTCATTGACAGATGAGAGGTGAATCCTTACGTTTGTTTCGATATGGAAATTATTATTAGTTTAATAGCAGGGCTTCTTGGCGGAGGCGGTATGGGCGGATTACTTAAAAAACTCAGCCTAGGTAAAATGGGTAATCTTCTTACAGGTGGTCTCGGCGGTCTTATCGGCGGTCTGCATGATAAGATCCCTGGCTTAGGTGACTTACTTGGCAACCTAACAGGAAACCCACAAGGCGACGCAGCAGTAGCAGGTGCAGCAAGCGGTGGCATCCTAATGACTGTGATTGGATTCATTAAAAACATGATTCTTAAGAAATAACTCCTCACCAATTTTCTAAAACTTTAACAACCTGTTCCACACTGCGGAGCAGGTTATTTTTTTTAGTAGTAGTCCATTCAGGGACTTTACATCTAAGGATCTCTCCATATGATGCCGCCGTGCTTGCAACCTACGTCCATAACATCGACCCCGTCATCTTTTCCATCAGTGATGCTATTAAGCTCCGCTGGTATGGAATGGCGTATCTCCTCGCATTCGTAGTAGGATTTTTCCTACTAAAAAGGCTAGGTGACAAAAAACTCTGGGTGCTTCCTGGCGAGAAAGCGAGTGACTTCATCACCCTTGCCGCCATCTTTGGCGTCTTTCTTGGTGGGCGAATTGGAAATATTATTTTCTACCAATGGGATGAATTCGTAGGAAACCCATTGATGATTTTTAAAGTCTGGGAAGGCGGCATGGCTTCTCACGGAGGCATCCTAGGTCTCATGATCTTCACTCTGGTTTACTCCTGGAAAAAGAAAGTTTCTTGGACTGGCCTAGGCGATGGTCTCTGTGTCGTTGCTCCTCTGGGGATCATGTTCGGAAGAATTGCAAATTTCATCAACGGTGAACTCTACGGTAGAATTGATAAGACATTCGCGTGGTCCATGAAGTTTCCCAAGACACTATTCGATAGCAAAGCACCAGAATTTATGCAGCAACGCCAAGCGAATGAAATTGCCAGAGTTGCTGACCCAGAATACTCTGCTTATCTGGAAAAAGTTCAGCAACTTAGAGACAATATTGAGCTTTACGGATACCAGCCAGGAACTCCTCAGTACAATGAATGGCTTTCTCTAGCTAACCAAGAGAGCGCTCGGTTAAATGCTATCATCCGCGATCACGAGCCAGTGAGACAAGCGATTGGCGATCTGTTAGAACCGCGCTATCCATCTCAGCTTTTCCAGGCGGCAGGCGAGGGACTGGGTCTTTTCCTCATTTTATGGATCACCAGAATGTGCTTCAAAAAGCTCCCGCACGGCATCCTTACAGGTATGTTTTTCTTCTTCTACGCGGTATTCCGCATCATCATGGAGAATTTCCGCCAACAAGAAACGGAAGACGTCACCTACTTCGGGACCACCTTTACCATGGGGCAGTTCCTCTCTCTCTTTATGATCGTAATCGGTCTAGGCTTCATCATCCAAGCCATCATGAGACCGCGCTACCTAGAAGCGTATAAGTAACACTGTAAATTATTGATCGACAAGGCTGGGCAATGATTTAAAAAGCTACAATGAAAGCTTTATCCAGCCTACTTTTCTCCCTCTTTATTGCCCCTATTTCTCAAGCTGAAGAGAACCTACCCCAGATCAACACTGTCTCACTTGGCAAAAAAGCATTCACGAATCGGGGATGCATCGAGTGCCACGCCACATTTGCTGATGATAAAACCATCAAAACTGGGCCAAGTCTTTACGGATTGTTCCAGAAAAAAGCGATCCAGAAAACCGTCTTTGATTCTGTCTTAAAAAAGAACATCAACGTCACTGCGGATAAGAATTATTTCCTATCTTCTATGGGGAATCCCTCCAAACATCTTTCCCTCCAGACCCAAAATGCTGAAAAAGGAAAGCCCTTCATGCCTCTCATGCCCGCCTACTCTAGCGAGATGATCCCAGCTCATGAAGTGAACGCCATTCATGACTATTTACTCACTCTCAACTCACCAAAAAACGCAGGTCCAGCCATCGTATTCGCCCCTGCCGCTCCCAAGAAAATCAGTAATACACTAGATCCCTACATCCTCCAAGTAGGTGACAGCACTATGATCGTCCGAGGTCTGGTGGCGAATAATACTTCAGCCCGCAGCATCCATATTGGTCAGCCAAATGGTCAGAACTTCACCTTCGACCCACGCACTCTCTCTATCAAATCCATCTGGACTGGCAACTTCCTAGACATGAGAAATGAGGTGAATGGTCGCGGAGGAAAAGCCAACGCGATAGGTGCCAAAGCTCAACTCTGGCCCGCTCCCTACTCTAACATACTACAGCCACTCTATGCTGACGGAAAAACACCCTATGATAAAGCACTCACAAGCGCCATCACACCTGATACCTTAAACCGCACCACCTCATTCTATGATCAGCTCAAAGCAAGTAGAGGTAAGTTTTTAGGCTACACAGCTGGTAAACTAACAGAGAATCCTACTATTCATTATCTGCTAGATGGCAACAAGGTTGATCTAAATTTCCGCATAGATCTCGATGGCAAATTCCACGCCACTCTCACAGGAAAAATCAAACAAAACCTCACTCTCACATTTCCTACTGCAAGCTTCAAGACACTCGAAGTTTCTGGCGGAACACTAGATGCAGCCAAAGGCACCTGGACACTCAGCACGCTCGATAAACCTGTCACTTGGACAGCCATGCCCGCAGAACCTATCACCCACTGGCCTGTGAAAAAAGCGAGCCGTATTCAGCCGTCTGCCTTTGCGTGGACAGATGAGAAAGCTAAACTAGACATCACCCCTGGCTTCACCGCACAGACTGCAAAAGGCCCTCAGTACTCTGACGGAACCAGCCCACTCTTTGAACCCACTGGCATTGATTTTGAGAAAGATGGAACTCCAGTCATCGGATCTCGCGCTGCTGGGATCTGGAAAATAAAGGAGAACAAATGGCAACCATACGCTCTCGGTACTTTCGAGGTTCTAGGACTCAAGGTCAAAGAAAATGGTGACCTCATCGTCTGCCAGAAGCCAGAAGTCAGCCTCATCAAGGATAGTGATAAAGATGGCATCGCTGATGAATTTCAAACACTCTCCGCAGACTATCGCTTCAACGGAAACTACCACGCCTACAACCACGGCCCGGCAGTCGATAGCAACGGCAACATCCACTACACGCTTAATCTCCAGCACGCCAATGGCAACAACATCTACAAATCCGATGGTCCCTACATGGGTTCACAAGGTGGCTTCCGCGGCTGGAACTGCCGCATCTCAGCGGATGGAACATTCACCCCATTCGCTATGGGATTCCGCAGTGCCGCCGGACTCGCCTTCTCACCAGATGATAAACTCTACTCAGCTGATAACCAAGGCGAGTTCATGGGAACCTCACGCATCAACCGTGTCGAAGAAGGCAAATTCTACGGCCATCCAGCTGGACTCATCGACCTCAAGAATATGAGCGTAAAAGCGCTAAAAGATGGCAAGCAAGCAGAATACATCGCTAAGCGTGAGCAGTCAGTCATCCTCATGCCGCACAAGTTTGTAGCGAACTCACCAGGACACCCAGTATGGGATACTACTGGTGGCAAATTTGGCCCATTCAAAGGACAAATGTTTATCGGTGACCAGACACTCTCTAACATTCACCGCATCCACATAGAAACTGTGAACGGAATAGAGCAAGGCTCCATCATGCCCTTCGTCTCAGGTCTCCCATCAGGTCCCATGCGCCTCAGCTTCTCACCCACTGGAGAAATGTGGGTGGGTCAGACTGGCAGAGGCTGGGCATCACGCGGCAGACAGCAGTCCGCTCTACAAAAATTCAAGTGGAATGGCAAAACTGAGCAAGCTATTCATTCTGTTAGAGTGAAAAAAAATGGGCTAGAGGTAAGTTTTACACTGCCTGTAGAGGAAACAGAACGGGCTTCATACAATGCCGCAGTGATCGACTCCTGGCACTACAGAGATGCTAAATCTTACGGTTCCCCAGAAATGGGCAAGCGAGTCGAAAAACTAAGTGCTCCCGTTTGGAACAAAGAAGGCACAGCAGTGCTCTACAAAATCGAGAATTTCGGCATTGATCCGGAGCGTGAGAAAATCCCAAACGCGACTTCTCGCGTATTCCGTATCAACCTCCACAAAACAGCATTCGGTAAAACAAAATCAACGTTTCTAAGCACCGCATATTACACACTCAATTCAGTGCCCAAGCACTAAGCGCAATGCAAAACTACTTCTTCTTTTTCTTATCCTTAGCTTCTTTCTCCTCCTCGATTTGAAAAGTTTCTGGAGAAGGATCTTCTGATCTAACAATGGCTAGAAAATAGCCTGGCTTAGAGAGTGTGTCTAGCTCGGCTAGGATAGCTTCTACAGATTCTACTACTTTTTCAGACCGCAGTACCGCCCCTTTTTCTTTAAGTTTTTTAGAGTATCTATCTTGGTATTTATTAAGATTATTATTGAGTCTAATATCTAGTTTACCTAGCTCTATGGTTGCTTCACTAAGTTCTGACTTCGCCTTTGCAGGAGTAGCCTTAGGTATTTTTGGAATCTTTCCTTCTGCCCTCCACTCCTCAAAAAACGCTTCTACAGCATCATCTAATACTCTTCCAGCAGCTCCTTTTCTTAGCCTTCTTACTACTCTCTTTACATCACGCTCTGCTCGGTCGATTATTTTATCCTTAGCCTCTTGGTGATCTCTGAGCACAGTTTGGGCTCTCACAGTGATGTCCGCTCGTTGTTTCGCGATAAAACCAGCATGATCAAATACAGGAACTTTTACTTCATTCTTCTTCGCTTCTTCAGCGGCTGCCATAGCACGTTTCCGCTCCTCTTCCTCCTTCTTAAGTTGTTCTTCTTTCTTACGTTTTTCCTCAGCTAGTGCTTCTTTGCGCTCTTTTTCCTCACGTTCTTTAGCTAGCTTCTCCTCTTTTTCTCTCCTTATTTTGTCTTCTTTCTCCTTAGCTATCCGCTTTTTCTCCGCCACCTTAGCCATGCGCTTTTCTTCTTCTAGACGCAATCTCTCATTCTCCTGTCGTTCTTTTTCAGCTATCTCTGCGGCAGTTGGACCTTTAGGTTCATCATCACCGCCCATCATAGCCACAGCTATCACTCCCAGCACTACTGCGGCTACTAAGCCTACAATGAGTCCAGTATTTCCTCCAGATTTAGCACTCATCACTACTGGTCTGCCAGCTGAGACCGCTACGCCACCTGCTATAGGTCTGCCACCAAGAACAGTAGATTTCCTTGCCAATGCACCTGAAGTGAGTAGCCCTGGAGCATCCTCAAATTTCTTGATCAATTCCTCAAGAGCCACTGCCATTTCTCCAGCTGTCTTGTATCGCTGATCTGGATCTGGATGGATCGCTTTATTTAAAATAGCATCAAATCTCACATCAGAATGTGAAACACTAGATGCAGGAATAATTGGATTTCCCGGCAAATGCCCAGTGAGCATCTCGTAGAGCATCACTCCCATTGAAAAAATATCTGAGCGCTGATCCACCGCAAATGGATTCGTCAACACCTCCGGAGCGGTATAACCTGGCGTGCCAAATACCACACCATCACTCTGCTCCTCACCTAGCGGACGCGCTAGCCCGAAGTCCACAATCTTAGGCCTCGCCTCATCATCGATCAACACGTTAGCCGGCTTAATATCACGGTGAAGCATCCCCGCAGAATGCGCGTGATCCAGACCATGACACATCTCCGCAATCAGAGTAGCCGCCTCAACCTGATCCACCTGTTGCCCATGTGCGGTATCGAATAATGACCTCCCAGGAATGTACTCCATGATGATGAAAAGCATTCCATCGATGTCACCAAAATCATAAATCCCCACCAAGTTAGAGTGGTTCAGCCTAGCCATAGCCTTCGCTTCCGTCTCAAACGAAACCCGATAGTCCTCATCCTCACCAAACTCCTGAGGAAGAATCTTAATAGCCACAGGTCTATCTAGCGATGTCTGGGTAGCAAGATACACAGCACCCATTCCACCTTGGGCAATGAAGCTTTCGATAGTATGATTGGGGAACCTTTCTTGTAGTTCCTCCACACTAGGAGCGGTAAATTCTGACATATTGATATGAATATAGCTAAGTTGATGAAACAGAGCGTTTCAACTATAGTTGTATTTTAAAACCTATTTGGTTACAAAAAACAACCATAGATTCTGTTCACTGCTCAATGTTTACAAAACGAAAAGTGCCAGGAAACTGCGGCAATACTGGACAAATTACCGTTGCTCCGATTAAGGCCTGGCGGGATTCATCTGCCAATACTCCACAGCTCCTGACGAGCAAACCTTTAAGCCCACCATAGCAAATTAGCAACCCATTTTTTAGAAAAATTACTCCACAGGCCTATCTCCATGCCGCTCAAGAAACTCATGCGCTATCGCTATGTAGGCACGAGACCCCGAGCCGCCTGAGTCATGCTCGAAGATCGTTTTTCCAAATGAAGGCGCCTCACCGATTCGGATAGTTCTCGGCACCACACGCTCATAGACCTGATCCGGGAAATGCTTAGTCACCTCATCCACCACCTGCTTAGAAAGGTTCGTCCGCCCATCATACATCGTCATGATGATGCCGCCTAGCGTCAGATCAGGTGCCGCTCCGCTTTCCTTGATCTGAGAAATAATGTGGATGATCTTAGCCAGTCCCTCTAGCCCGAAATACTCGCACTGAAGCGGTATCAGCACCTCATCCGCAGAAGCTAATGATGAAGTCATCAACACCCCCAGACTAGGCGGGGTATCAAGTAAACAATAGTCGAAATCCTCACTCTCACGCACTCCCGCCAGCATATCTCTGAGAAAGGTGAGGTGATCATCTCTACGTGCTAACTCTATTTCCACCCCAGAAAGATCCATCCCAGACGGGACGATGTATAAATTCTCGCGCTCAGCGGACACCACCTTATCCAGGATCTGAGCCTCACCAATAAGTGGATAATAAATACTACTATCCGCCTCTATCCCAAGTCCAGAAGTAGCATTAGCCTGTGGGTCTAGGTCTAGCAGCAACACCTTTTTCCCCAGCTTAGCCAACCCGGCAGCCAGAGAAATAGTCGTCGTCGTCTTCCCCACTCCCCCCTTCTGATTTGCTATTGCGATTACTTTCATAGACCAATTACTTTCATGTGCAGAATACTTCTATCCAGTATTTCTGGAAAAACACGCACAATTTTCAGTAAAAAACAGCAAATCTCAACTCGCTATCAGTTATGCATGACGGAAAAGTTTGATTCATTAACGATAGGGAGGGATTCCCAAGTAAAACCATCATGCATAACAACCGGAGAACTCTAATTCATCACTACTTTTTTGGAAGCACCACCAGCATCTCCCAAGTCTTTTTATCGTTAGGCACACCCGGCCCATTGTAGCCCAATATCCGGTAGTCAGCTCCTTCTAACCCTCGCTTTTGAAGTTCAGTTTCCAGAGCAGTCTTGGCTATTTTACGGTTCTTAGCTGAGTTCTTCCCCTGCCACGTGAAGCAGAGCGTCTTCATGGCAGGCACATCACGCACCTCCACTCTCTCGCCATCCTTACCAGTTTTTCCAACTTCGGTATTCTGGTACATAAATGCCATCGACTCCATTTTGAGATTCTTATTCTTCTGCTCCATCTTCATTTCCACTGGAGAAGTCATAGGGATCTCCTTTCTCTGAATATGCTTAAAAAGTCTCATGAAAGCAAAATTCTGCCATGATCCTGGAGTGTATGCTGCTCTGTATGCAGGAAATTTCTTCTCGCTCACCAGATCATAAGGTCCCGGAGTAGGCCACCCCTCAGGTAAAGGAGCCTCTGCCTGATACTTTGGCACATCCTTAGTCATCTTTTCCTTCGGAGCCTCCTGTGCAGTGACATCTGACATAAATCCAGAGAACACCATCGTAGTAATCAGCATGATACGTTTCATAATAGCCAGCATCCCACCGCATCATTTTTTGTCAACTAGTTAGCGAGTAAAACTTACCTCCAGCATCTAAAAAATGAAGATCAAAACTCTGAATTAACAGACCATAAAAACGCCATTGTATCATAGATCGGAAATGGCCGTTAACAACCTAGATACAATGGCCACACACGGATTAATGGATGCAATCTCCATTTTTCAAATATGCTTCACCCTACTGTTCGTAATTTTTCAAAAATCGTTACTATAAAAAATCCACTTTTTTACGAGTATGGAAATCAAAGTGACTTTTCAGATTTCCAGCACTCCTCATCGATCATCCAGAAGACCTTTAGATGATCGAGCTCTTTCTTCTTCAACTGATACAGCGTTGTGACGCGTTTCAGATCATTTACCCTGACTTCATCTAGCACTTCAGCCTTATTCTGAGCCACTATTTTCTGCTGCACAGACTTTAAGTTTCGCCAGTTCTTGAGCATCTGCCTCACCTCCTTTGCCATCTCTTGGTTCACACCAGATGTCTCAGCCAGCTGGCTCCTCAGCTCACTCACTCCGAGATTTTCTTTCAGCCGATTCATCCCCGGTAGCACTGGCTTATCCTTATCGTGCTGCTTTTGCATCTCGCTCGCTAAACGATCAGAATTTTCTAACATCCGCCAGCGCCTCCAGTCAGAGAAACCTGGATCAGTCACATCGCGATAGAAACTCAGCCTTTTCTGATAAGCATTCAGCTCCACATCATAATACTCCGCATTGAAAAAATCCCTCACCCTATCTAGCCACTGACTACGCTCTTTCTCTAACAATTTCTGCGCTTTTACTAACTCCGCATCCACCACCTTATTCGCTTTAAGCTTATCTGAATCCTTCATCATCTTAAGCTCTCGCTCAGCTTGTTCTAAATTTTCACTCTGGCAGAAAAGCACGTGAAGATTCACCATCTCTCTGCGCTGAGCAGCATCCGCACGCACACTCTGCGTCACCCTACCCCACTCAGACTGCGTGAGCGAGTGGGAGATATTTTTCAGATCCGTGATGGACTCCAGCTGTCTTGGCAGTGACGCCACCGGATCCTTCATCGCCTTCGCAATCTCGCTCGGGTTCAGAGTAGTTTGTAAGCTGCTAGTGAGACTCTTGCGCACCTCATGAGTGAGGTTATTCACTATTCCTTTTTTATTCAGTGACTCTTCTTTATCCAGGATCGCTTGCCGATACTTAGGGTTTCTCTCCTTCATCAGCTCAGACGCCTCACGCCAAGACATCTCCACTTTCTTGAATGGTGACTGAGCCGTCAATTCACGGCTATACGTCTCCCCCTTCCTCTCCACTTTCTGGGTAAGCTCCCGCTTCACCTCCTGAGTGGCACATTGGCATAATGTAAACGAGGCGATCACTAATACTGTAACTTCACGAAGAATTTCAACTTGAGGCTTCATGTCAGATTAATACGGAATCACTTAGCATTTCTTTCATCAGCACAAATGATTAACTGACAAAAGGCCTCCCGATGCCCGATGGCTCAGGTTTACTAAATGTTCGTATCCATATCGTCACCATAGCTGACTTGAATGATATCGGTATCTTTATTGTATAAGATGTATAAATGTATTATACTTATGCTCAGGAAACCTACTCACGAGCCAAAAACATCCTTCCGTAAATCCCTCATCACACAGATCGCTTCACCTTCCATCTCCTCAACTCCCTTCATCTTTCGAGCTCCAGACTTCCTCTT
>CAKZMG010000055.1 GCA_937128235.1 uncultured Verrucomicrobiales bacterium | reverse complement strand
ATTAAGTCTGCTACTGATGCCTGGCCGGGATTTGATATTGCGGAAGGCTGTAGTGGAATTAAGTCACTGATGGCATTAGTGATGATTTCCGCCATCTATGCATATTACACGCAAGATAAGCTGTGGAAGAAGATGGTGCTTTTTGCGATGGCTCTTCCGCTTGCCTTGATAGGGAATTTTTTCAGGATTTTCACAATATTAGTGATTGCTGAAATGGGGTTCGTGAAATTTGCTAAAGACACTTATCATGACTGGGCTGGCTTATTGATCTTTTTCCCGGTGGCTCTTTCTGGGCTGTTTCTGGCGGACAGGCTTCTAAATGACCGCAAGGTAAAAGTTAAAACAACAATCAAAGAATAGTATGGATAAATTAATCACGAAAAGAACATGGACTCTATGCATTATGGTAGTGATAGGTCTGTCTTTAGTATGGCTAGTTCCGAATTCTGGCGAGTTCAGGGAGTCAAAGCTGGTAGGGGATTTGCCCGATATATTGATAGGGCGAAAGGCTGTGGCACTTAGAATTTCTGCTGAGGAGAGAGAGCAATTAGCTGAAGATACGACCTTTTCTAGAAACCGATATTATGTAGAAACTGTAGATCCTAATCCTCCGATTGATGTTTCGGTTGTCTTTTCTGGGAAAGACATAAATAATAGTATTCACCGCCCAGAAGTCTGCCTGAAAGCGCAAGGATGGAACTTTGAAAGCGAGAAATACGTGACTATTGAAACTGCTGGAAAGACGGTCCCTTTCAAAGAGATAGTCTGCGCTCGCCCGAGGCAGGAAAGTGATAAAGTCTCGCATAAAAACACTAAAGGTGAAGTTATTGTGGATCGTAGAGTCCAATACTATACTTTTGTGGGAGCTGAAACTATTGTAGCTGGTCACTATGAAAGGACTTGGGAAGATATAAAGATGAGGTTGTTGAAAGGAACTGATCAACAGTGGGCGTACATTACCATTTCTATGGACATCACTGAAAACCTTCAGGATGATACGCAGGATAAGCGTTATTTTAATATTCTGAACTTAGAGCAATCTAGAGCAGTGATTAAAGAATTCAAAATAAAGGCAATGCCTGAGCTACTTACGAATTAGCTCATTTTGTCAAACTCCTCATGACTGTTAAATATATAATTAGTGGGCTGCTAGTATCAGCTTTAACATTTGCTGGTATATTTTGTGTTACATTCTCCACCGTCACACAGTCTGTCCCGTTAATACTGCTCTCAATAGCCACCATTATGGTGGTAGTTTTTTGTAAGAAATCTGTTTCCAGCAGTAATTTAGGTTTGAAGATCTTAGTAATAACTACTTGTCTTTATTTCTTGATCAGAGCACACTTGTCACCTGTGGTCGATCTAGCAAGACAGGATATGTTTTTAATTGCGAGTGCTACTTTAATCTACTCAATAATGGGGATTCTGATGCCTAGTAAAATAATTAGGACATGGCTACTCAGAGGCTTCATCGTGGTCATGATAATGAATCTACTAAACTGGATTCCTGCCATTGATGAGTGGAGGGATTCCACCTTAGGTTTTGCCAAAGGAGATAGAAATACAGGGTTGTTTAATCACAGAAACTTCTATGGAAATTTCATGTGCATGATGACATGTTTGTGCTTGTCTTTTGCAATATTCATGAAGGGTAAGAACAAGATTAGAATAGGATGCCTAGTGTTAGCAGTTTTGGGAGGAATTTCAGTCATTCTCTCAGTATCTCGTGCGAGCTTCCTATCCCTAGTGGTGGGTGTTGTCGCTATTGCTGCCTGTTGGATGCTCGTTAATTTTCACTCTAAGGATAAGAGTAATAAGATGTTAAACTTAATTTTATCCGTAGGATTATCTTTAATTGTCATGGCTATTTTATTCATAGGTGGGAAACATGTACTAAATGAGAGATCTACGGATATGGGAGACTCTAATGGAAGGGCTGCCTATTTTGCTCTGAGTATAGAACAAATTCCTGACGCTCCATTGATAGGTAGTGGGAGCAGAAGTGTTGAGTACAAGTCATATGAGTATTGGCCAATGAGTATGAGCAGAAACTTAATGGATTTCAAGTTTGTGCATAATGAATATATTCAAGCTATTACTGACTACGGTTTAGTAGGTTTTATGTTATTGTTGTTGGTATTGTTTTGGCATATAGTAAACGGGATTTTGTTACTGTTTCATTTGCTAGAAAAGAACGAGACGAAAAATATAATTTACATAGTTGCAGGCTTATCGATTTTAGCCAGTTTATCGATAAATATGCTTTTTTCATTTCCTCTTCATGGTTTTGTAAATCTAACATTAATCGTGTTTGCCGCTACTATGCTCTTAGGTGATCCTGGTGGATATAATAGCGATAAGTCATCAGGTGCAGGATCAAAACTACTATTTGCAGTGACTGTGATTTCGTTAGTTATTACCATTTCTTACAACTTTATAGAAGGTAGGAAAGAGCTCATGGCTGGTAGCTGTTTTTGGAAGGAAAACATCATTGTGGATGACCTAAATTGGAATGTTGAAGACAGCGCTAAAGCTGATTGGGAAAAGGCACTTACATGCGCGGTAGCTCATTCCCCAACATTTCAAAGGTATGATCGGCTAGGAGAAATTCTATATTCTGAAGGACATCTAACAGAGGCGTTTGCGTATTATGAATTATCTAAAAAAAGACATCCTTACTCGGCTGTTTCTCGCATAAGCTTAGCAAGACTATATACTGATAACGGAGATTTCAAGAAGGCCGAAGAAGAGTATAGTCAGGTAGAGTATCTTGTGAAAAACAGAGAACCTCTATTCAAGTATTACAGAAATTTAGCGGAATTCTATTTGGTGTGGTCAAGTGCTACACCTAATCTAAGAGCAATAAACTTAATGAAGGCAAGAAAAGCCTGTGAGATGAGCGAGAAACAAAGTGGGTATATTCATCAAGGGTTAAGAAAAACGATCGCAAGAGTGTTGCTTGCTAGCTACTATGACTTGATGGATAGGGAACAGTATGAGGAGGGCTATAAGATCTTCGATAGATACGTGATCAACTGTAGAGGTCTTGTGATCAAGAATGATGCCGATGCAGAACTCATGCGTAGCTATATTAAAGAACTACTTAAACACGCTCAATTTACTTGGAGTAGAGGATTGTTAGAAAGAGCTGCTAAAGCTACATACCGTGCTAAAGTTTTTCATCATACATATTATGGAGCGAAAAATAGAGAGGTAGATAAATCATGGGCAGATGAAGATAAAAAGATCGATGAAGCGCTAAGTATATTCATGCAGGCGGGTGTAAAAATAGATAAAAAATAGTGATAGGATCATCAAAAAAAGAACAATTTTCTATTCAGGTCTTTCAGTTGATAGACGCTGGATTGGTGTATTTATCGTTTGTAGCTACTTCGTGGTTTAGGGGGCAATTTAAGTCTGATAACGCAGATGGCAATGGATTAGAGGCTGTCTTGTGGATGGTTTATTTACTTGTTCCAGCAGTTCCGTTGCTGTTGGAAACGTTTGGGTTTTATAATAACCTTTTGCGTAAAAAAGTATCTCATGGACTCTTCAAGCTACTTCAGGCTTTTGTGTTCATTGGTGCCGCTTTAGCTATAGGCTTCATCGTTTTTAAGCAACCAATTGGGAGTAGATGGATTACGGTGATTGGAATGGCTCTTGTGATGGCGGCGATTAGTTTGAGATTCATTATCTCAAGATTTTATCTCCGAAAAAGGGTTAAAGAGGGTAGCCGCAAAGAGAGGGTGGTCGTGGCAGGTACGGGTGATGATATTTCAGCATTTTTAGAATCTATACCTGATTCAGTTTCAGACTACTGGGAAGTTAGAGGAGAGTTTGATCTTAAGACAGGCACGGGTGATGAGCTGGAGGCGATGTTGAAAAACGAGTCAATTCAACGAGTGATCTTTGCTGCCCAGCACGCTCTTTTTGCTGAGTTGTCAGAAGCTGTTGAAATCTGTGAAGCTCAAGGTGTAGAAGTCTGGGTGTCTGCTACCTTCATAAGAACTCAGGTATCTAGGCCAGCTTTTGATACGTTGGGAGGTAACCCTATGTTGGTATTCAAGTCCACACCTGAGCTGTCATGGTCTTTGTTAGGGAAAAGTCTGATGGACCGGGTGGGAGCATTGACCATAATTATTTTATCACTGCCTTTATGGGCTTTCGCATATATAGGCATTAAGATTGCTAGTCCTGGTCCTGTATTCTTTAAGCAGGACAGAGCAGGAAGATACGGCAAAACCTTTAAAATGTGGAAATTTAGAACCATGGTGATGGACGCTGAGGCTAAGCTTGCTGAGGTGAAGGCTCAACAAGGTAATGAGATGGATGGTCCGGTGTTTAAACTAGAAGATGATCCACGGGTATTTAAGTTTGCGCGCCTACTCAGAAAGCTGTCTATCGATGAACTACCCCAGCTTATTAATGTTTTACTCGGTGATATGAGTCTCGTTGGTCCGCGGCCTTTGCCTGTGTATGAAGTGGAGGAGTTTGGAAAATCAACGTATCGCCGCAGGATGAGTGTAAAGCCGGGCATTACTTGCACTTGGCAAGCAGGAGGCAGAAATTCAATCACTAATTTTGATGACTGGATCGAACTAGATTTAGAATACATCGATAATTGGTCGCTATGGTATGATATTAAAATTCTACTCAAAACTGTTCCAGCTGTCTTGTTCGGATCAGGAGCAAAATAAAAAAACTTACCTCTAATCTAAGTGTTTTCATAAAGCCGTCAGAAATGACGGCTTTATTGTTGTCAGGCAGGAAGAAAATGGCACACTCACCCCGAACAGCACTACAAAGCATCTCATGAAAATTATTTCTGGCTCAGCACACCAACAACTCGCTAAGGACATAGCCACTCACTTAGATACCAAACTAGCAAATGTCACTGTGGACTGTTTCCCTGATGGCGAGACTTATTGCCAGATTCACGAGAATGTTCGTGGTGAAGATGTATTTATTATTCAGCCTACTTGCCCGGCTACGAATCATAACATCATGGAAATGCTGATCATGGTGGATGCAGCTAAGCGCGCTAGTGCTGGGAGAATCACCGCCGTCATGCCATTTTATGGTTATGCGAGGCAGGACAGGAAAGACAAACCGAGAGTGCCTATTACTGCTAAATTAGTGGCAAACCTCATCACAGCCGCTGGCGTGAACCGAGTGGTCACTATGGATCTACATGCAGCCCAAATCCAAGGATTTTTCGACATCCCCGTGGACCACCTTTACGCCCGTCCAGTCTTTATAAAACACCTCAGAGATGAGTGTGGAGTGGATGGCGATAACCTAGTAGTGGTATCTCCAGATGTGGGAGGCGTGAAAAATGCTCGCGCTTACTCAGATGCATTTGATGCAGATCTTGCCATTGTTGCTAAACACCGCGTTAGCGCCACTAAGGTGGAAGCGAGCAATGTCATTGGTGATGTCGAAGGGAAAGACGCTTTTCTCATTGATGACATGACAGAAACTGGAGGCACTCTCTGTGCTGCTGCTAAGATTCTAAAAGAAAATGGTGCCAAGCGCATCTTCGCTGGAGTGTCACACGCCGTGATAGAGGAGCACGCGCGAAAGAGAATACTCGAGTCAGATATTGAAAGCCTTATCACTACGAACTCAGTTCCTATGGCTCATGGTGAAAAAGTCACCGCGCTTTCTGTAGCCCCACTTTTCGGAGAAGCTATCAGACGCATTCATAATGGAGAAAGTGTCACTTCTTTATTTGACATTTAGTTCCATTTCCCCTACTTAGTGCCTCCCGGCCTGCGGAAAGGCTATTTCTCTATACTCTCTACCACCAGCCATATCTTTTCATGGGATTCTCCGGGACCACTAGAAACGTCACATAAAGTAACTTGAGGCGATGTCTAACCACATAAGAAAATAATAACATGGCTACAACAATAGAAGCTACACTACGTCAGCGCACTGGTTCAGGCGCGCTCAATGCTATGCGCCGTGAGGGATATATTCCTTCTGTAATCTACGGAGCAACCGAAAATAAAAACATCAAAGTCCATCAAAAGACTTTCAGAGACCACCTAAACACCAAACCATCATCCCAGGTTCTGATCGATCTCGATGTTGAAGGAGTTGGTGAGACAAAGGTCTTCATCCAAGACATCCAGTTTGATGCGATCTCAGGAGCAATCCTGCACGCAGACTTCCTCGCAGTAAAAGACGACACCGTCCTCACTGCTAAGCTACCTATCAAGCTCCACGGTGAGCCAGCAGGTGTAAAAGCAGGTGGTCTTCTTGAGCAGCTCGTGCACTCTACTAAGATTAAGGCACTTCCGAAAGATCTTCCGCTCCAAATTGATGCGGACGTTACAGATCTTGAGATTGCTGAGAACCTCACTATTGGCGGAATTAAATTCCCTGAAGGAGTGACACCTATTCTTGATGGAAGAGTTCTCGTAGCACTCGTTGCTAAGACACGTGTAGCTCAGTCAGAAGCAGCAGCAGTAGTAGAGGGATCTGAGCAAGATGCACCTGAAGAAGGAGCAGAAGGCGGAGATGCAGCACCAGCAGCTGAGTAATCAGAGTAATATTCACCATGACAGAGGAATGCTATCACTAGTATTTCTCATGTGAAAGTGGCAATCAAACTGGTCATAGGTCTGGGAAATCCAGGTAGGAAATATGATCAAACCAGGCACAACGTCGGGTTTGATGTACTAGACCGCATGGCTGTAGAAGCTGGGGCAGAGTTTGCTAACCATCTCAAATGGAAAGCACACATCGCTAAGCACCCGCTCGCGCTACTCATGAAACCTCAGACATTTATGAATGAGAGTGGAAGAGCAGCAGGAGCAGCACTCAGATTCTACAAATGGCAACCAGAAGAAGTACTCGTGATCTATGATGATGTCGCCATCCCACTCGGAACACTCCGATTTAGGATGAAAGGCTCAGCAGGCGGTCACAATGGAATGAAATCACTCATCCAGCACTTCGGAAGTGATGCCTTCCCACGACTCAAGCTAGGAATCGGAGCTCCGAGATCTGGTGAGATGGTGGGGCATGTTTTGGGGAAATTTTCCCAAGACGAAAAACCAGAGGTGCAGAACGCACTTGATAACGCCGCTAAAGCAGTCCACTCTGCCCTCACAGAAGGTATAGAGGCAGCTGCTAACATTCACAACGTCAGTAAATAATCAAAAATAGAAATTAAAAATATGAGCAGAAAATACGAAGGTCTTGTCGTTCTCGACACAAAAGGCATAGACACATCAATCGACGAGCTAGTAAGCACCGTTGGTCAACTAATCGAAGCAGAAGGAGCTAAGCTGGACGAGGTGAAGAACCTCGGACGCAAGACATTTGCATACAACGCACGCCAGATCGAAGGTGGTCACTATGTGAGCTACATGTTTGATGCAGAGCCAGAAGTGATCAACAAGATCAAGACAAGTCTTGATCTGGCTGACAACATCTACATGCACAACTACAATCGCGTAAGCTAAGTTTAAAGAATCTGTTGAAGGTCTAATACCCTTCAACTAATGCATTTAAAGCAGGGTTTATCAGCTATAGTAGCAATCGGATTTTCGTTTGAATTTTCGAGTTGCCTAGGCTGATAAACCCTTTATCATTTCCTCATTATGGCAAGTTATAACAAAGTAATGATCATGGGCAACATCACTCGTGATATAGAGCTAAGAGCTACTCCTAAGGGCACCTCCGTGGCAGATCTGGGTCTAGCATGTAATCGCGTAAGAATGGGCGATGATGGGCAGAAAATAGAAGAAGTCACCTACGTGGATGTCACCCTCTGGGGCAGACAAGCAGAGCTGGCATCTCAGTATCTCAGCAAGGGCAGACCAGTATTTATAGAGGGCAGACTCCAGACAGACAGCTGGACTGATAAGGAGACTGGTAAGCAGCGAAGCAGGCTCAAGGTAGTGGGCGAGAACATGCAGTTCATAGGCTCACCATCGGGTAACAACGGCGGAGGTGGCGGTCAGCAACAACAGAGACCCATGCAAAGCGCCCCACAGCAACAAGCTCCCCAGCAGCAGCAATCACCCCCACAGGGTGGCTCGCCTGCGAGTAATATGCCAGACTTCCAAGATGAGGATGATGATATTCCATTTTAGGAAATATCTGCTTTTAACGGAATAAATAGTAGCATCATTCACTCTCATAAGCATGAGCGATCAAGAGACGAAAACTCCAGAAATTTCCAGAACCCGCACCATCCTTTGGTTAGGTGTGGGGATACTGGTATATGTTTTCATCCAGTGGATGATGCCTAAAGTGGGACTGAATTCCTGACTATTCAGCTCAGGAGAGAGCTCACCAGTTGGTGGGCAGACATGAGGCTCTAACAGCAACAATGCCGCACCTACTTGAAGTAGCTCGGCAAGCTCTCCAGTTGGGGAGAAGTAATCAATTTAATGATCAATGGATCTCACCTTACTCACCATCAGTGAACAAGCTACTGAGTGGGTAAATCTTGTAGATCACCCATTACTAAAAGTCCTCTTACTCGCGGTCAGTACCTTCGTGTCTGAGGATCTCGCTTGTATTCTAGGCGGTGTTCTTGCCGCTAATGGTCAGCTACTTTTTCCACTAGCAGTCACTGGCTGTGTGCTTGGAATCTGGGTTGGTGATATGGGCGTTTATTGGCTGGGCAGAGGCGTCACCACGGGTGCATTAAAATGGAACTGGGCAAGAAAACGCGTCACACCAGAGAAAATAGCGCGTGGTAAACGCTTCTTTGATCGCTACGGCATCCTCTGGATTTTCCTCTCTCGCTTCATGCCAGGCTCACGTGTTGTCAGTTATCTCGCTGCGGGTGCTAGTGGTTGGAGCTTTGCTAAATTTTCCATCACCCTACTCATCGCTGCGCTCATCTGGGTGCCTCTAATATGTGGCCTAGCTTACCTAGCGGGCGATGTGGTAAGTACATGGTTAGAGAAGTACGTCAGCTACTCATGGCTCATTCTGTTAGGGGTGATCGCCTTTATTTTTCTGCTCATTCAGCTCATCATCCCCCTGTTCAGCTGGCGTGGTAGGAGGAGGCTTTTTGGCAAATGGCAACGTCTCACAAAATGGGAATACTGGCCCATATATCTCGTCTATCCACCAGTCCTTATCTACCTCATCTACCTCGCATATAAGCACAAACGCTGGTGCTTATTCACCAATTCTAATCCCTCCATCGAGAGCAGTGGCTTCGTGTTCGACAGCAAAGGCGAGATCTTAGACCTCCTCAGCACAGATTCCCAGCAAGCTGAAAAAATAGCCACCTACAAAAGAATCCCCCTAACAGAAAACTCCGCTTCACGTATTGATTTGTTAGAAAAATGGATGGCAGAAAACCAACTCACCTATCCCATCGTCCTCAAGCCAGACGAAGGTGAGCGCGGACAAGGAGTAGCCATCATCAGAAATGCTGACCAAGCAAAAACTTACCTCCAGGATTGCCAAGAAGAAGTCATCGGGCAGAAATTTATCAGCGGGCCAGAGTTTGGAGTCTATTACCTGCGTTTCCCAGATCAGGAAAAAGGAAAAATCATTTCTCTCTCTCAGAAACACCAGCAATACATCACCGGAGATGGGGAGAAAATGTTAGAAGACCTCATTCTCTCTGACGATCGCGGAGCTGCCATGTTTGACTACTATAAAATCAAATTCGCAGAGCAGCTCTCAGACATTCCAGGCAAAGGAGAAAAGATAGCCCTAGCAGAAATAGGCACCCACAGCAGGGGAGCGCTCTTCACCGATGACCGCCACCTCATCACCCCCGAGATGGAGCAGAGTATCGATGCCCTCAGCCAATCCTTCGGTGGATTCCACATCGGCAGATACGATGTCCGGGTCGCGAGTATAGAAGAATTTCAACAAGGAAACACCATCCAAGTTCTGGAGCTAAATGGAGTCACCGCCGAGCCAGCCCATATCTATCACCCAGGATTTTCGCTGTTAGACGCCTGGAAAGCCCTCATCCACCAATGGCAATCCGCCGTAGAATGCGGCAGGCAAAATCTAACAAAAGGACACTCCCCCATGACTCTAACAGATCTCTACTCGCTTATAAGAAAGCACTCCAAGAAACAGAAATTTGAAGCTGACAGTCTTGAAGTTACTGGTAAATGAATGTATGGTTTCATGCATGAGATTGTTGAATATCATTCTGTTAGTTGCTTTGTGTTGCTGTTCTTCTAAAAGCGAGAAAAAGACAATGGCTACAAAGTCCACGCTTGAGGAGGCGGTGGTGGATGCGGCTAAGGTTTTTGAAAGTGGAGATGCTGAGGCTATAGCGGACTTATTTATCACCTCAGAGAAACAACCGCGCACCCAGTTACTTGATTTTGCTAAGAGTGCGAGTAAATCTGATCAGGAACTAAAATTCAAAACCGTATCTAGCAAGGTCTCAGGGAACATGGGAATCGTTCTATTATCGTTTAATGAAAAAGATTCTTACTATCCCTATTTTGCAAAGTGGGAAGATGATCAATGGCGGTTTTTCTTAGATTTTCTTGCGTGGCAGTATCCGGAGTTTACGCGTAAACTCAATCTAACAGAAGGTGAAATGAAAGACGCATTAGTGCTACAGAAGTGGGCAGTGAGTCAGCCATACGTTGGCGCATCTGGCATCAAGCCGCATGATCGCTTAGCTTGGTATCTTCCAGAAGTGCCAGAGAATTTAAAGATAGAACTATTTTATGAGACACCCAGCCCCGCCATGGATCATGACTACATGTGGAAAATCAAGATGGAGGATACAGAGGAATTCAAAAATTTTGCCGCTCAGCTGACAAGCCCACCAACTAACTTTTGTGGTAAAAATGATCTAAGAGAAATACCAGTATTTGATACTCATCCTGACTGGTGGAAGTCTATTAAGTTTGAAAATCACAAGACGTATCAATACATGGTCTGGGTATTTGGGAGTAATAAAAACCAGAAAGCCTATCTTTTCGCTCTATTCGATGAAGAAAAGAAATACCTTTACGTGCAGGCTTTTTAAATGTGGTTTATTTTTCTAGAGCATCAATATCTGCATAGCCTCCAGTGAGCATGCCTTTCACTTGCTCATCGTTTAGAAACTTCAAGAACTCTCTGAGGTCGTCTGATAGCTTCTTGTTCACCGAACTGAGTGTGACGCAAAAACTCGATGGCGGCAATGCGACTCGACTTGCGGGAGGCTGAGATTTCCAGTAGTTACGGTATTCGTCCGCCTGCTCGCCGAGCTTCCCGCCTGAGAAAGCGGTATGATCTATTTTCTGACTATGCATCATGATTTCATCTGTAGTTTAAAAAACAGTGAAGTGATGATGTCAAATAAGGCTCGGAGGTTGGAAACCTCCTGCACAATTTTAAACTCTATCTTGCAACGGCGTCACGGTGAGTTCTTGTTCCTTGAGTGAGCGGATGGCTCTTGCTGAGGCTACTGCGGCTGAGAGGTTGGTGCAGTGGGAAATTTTGTTAGTCACCGCTCCGGAGCGGATGCTGATTTCGTCTGCTCTGGCTTCGTGTCCGCTTGGGGTGTTGATGACGAAGTCGATGTTGCCATTCTTCATCATGTCGAGCACGTTTGGTCGCTTTTGCTCAGCGAGCTTGTAGAGCCGTTCTACTGGGATACCTGCTTCTTTGAGGAATTTGTAGGTGCCACCGGTCGAGTAGATTTTGAAGCCTAGATCAACAAGTTCCTTGGCTATTTCTAGTGAGTCTGGCTTGTCGCGGTCATTGACTGAGAAGAAGACATTACCTTCAGTTGGGAGTGGGTTGAAGGCTGAGATCTGGGCTTTAGCGTATGCCATGCCGAGGTCATCATCGATGCCCATGACTTCACCAGTGGACTTCATTTCTGGTCCGAGCACAATGTCTATTCCTGGGAACTTCGGCCATGGGAAGACGGCTTCTTTTACACAGTAGTGGGGTGGTAGTTGTTCTTTGGTGAAGCCTAGTTCTGTTAGAGTCTTGCCAGCCATGACCTTGGCCGCCAGCTTCGCGAGTGGGACTCCGATGGACTTGGAGACGAATGGAACGGTGCGAGAGGCACGTGGATTCACCTCGATGACGTAGAGCTCCTCGTCCTTCACTGCGAACTGGATGTTCATGAGGCCGATGACTTCTAGCTCGCGTGCTAGGTCTTTGGCACCTTTCATGATCTGTGCGGTGATGTTGTCTGAGAGTGATGGGGCAGGGATGACACAGGCGGAGTCACCGGAGTGAATACCAGCTGCCTCGATGTGCTGCATGATGGCTCCTACTACGGAAATTTCACCATCAGAAATACAGTCCACATCCACTTCGACGGCTCCCTCTAGGAAACGGTCTACTAGGATAGGACGGTCTGGTGAAACGTCTGCTGCCTCGCTGATGTACTTGCGCAGTTCCTCATCATTGTAAACGATCATCATGCCGCGTCCACCGAGTACGAAGGATGGACGGACGAGCACTGGGTAGCCGATGCGATCTGCGATAGTAACCGCTTCATCTGGTGTGACTGCGGTGCCAGCTTCTGCTTGCTTGAGGCCGATTTTATCGAGCAGAGCGGAGAAGAATTTTCTGTCTTCCGCGAGCTCGATAGACTTTGGCGAGGTTCCGATGATTGGCACGCCGTGACGCTCCAGATCAGCGGCGAGGTTGAGCGGTGTCTGCCCGCCGAACTGGACGATGACTCCGTCTGGTTTCTCCTGGTCACAGATGTGAAGCACGTCTTCCAGAGTGAGTGGCTCGAAGTAAAGTTTATCCGATGTATCGTAGTCTGTAGAGACGGTTTCTGGGTTAGAATTTACCATCACTGTCTCGTAGCCTAGCTCGCGGAGTGCGAATGAGGCGTGCACACAGCAGTAGTCAAACTCGATGCCTTGGCCGATTCTGTTAGGCCCACCACCGAGGATGATGATTTTCTTTTTATCAGTCTCGCGCGCTTCGTTTTCATCTCCATACGTGGAGTAGTAGTACGGTGTGTAGGCTTCAAATTCTGCCGCACAGGTATCGACTAATCTGTAAGTCGGGATGATGCCTTTTTCGAGTCTCTCCTTGCGGATGTCGTCTTGGTGGCAACCACGCGAGTGAGCGATCTGGACGTCTGAGAAGCCCATTTTCTTGGCTCTGCGGAGATCCATATTGGCGAGGTCATTGCCTTCGTCCACGATGATTTTTAGGTGCTCTAGGAACCAGCGATCAATGGCGGTGGCTTCGAAAATTTCTTCCACTGTCCAGCCATTACTAAAGGCGGTCTTGAGCCAGAAGATGCGCTCAGCATTTGGCACGTGAAGCTTTCTTTCGATGCGCTCGCGGCTAGGATTCTGGTAGCCCTTGCCATCGAACCCGAAGCCTGAGCGTCCAGTTTCTAGTGAGCGGAGTGCCTTCTGCATAGATTCCTTAAACGTCTTACCGATGGACATAGCCTCGCCCACTGCCTTCATCTGAGTGGTGAGAACGGAGTCTGCGGTTGGGAATTTCTCAAAGGTGAAGCGCGGAAGCTTAGTCACCACGTAGTCGATAGTAGGCTCGAATGATGCTGGAGTGACGCGGGTGATGTCATTGGTGAGTTCATCAAGCGTGTAACCGACAGCGAGCTTGGCAGCGATTTTAGCAATCGGGAAACCAGTCGCTTTAGAAGCAAGCGCAGAAGAGCGAGAGACACGCGGGTTCATCTCGATCACGATGCATCGGCCAGTCTTAGGATCTACTGAGAACTGAATGTTAGAGCCACCCGTCTCAACACCTATCTCGCGGATACAGGCGAATGATGCATCACGCATGATCTGGTATTCGCGGTCTGTTAGAGTCTGAGCTGGAGCTACAGTGATAGAGTCTCCAGTGTGGACTCCCATGGGGTCGAAATTTTCGATAGAGCAGATGACTACGCAGTTATCCGCGCAGTCACGCATGACTTCCATCTCGTATTCCTTCCAGCCGAGTAGTGATTCTTCTACGAGTATTTCGCTGACAGGTGAGAGGTCTATGCCACGGGCACAGATTTCTTCAAATTCTTCCACGTTGTAGGCAATTCCGCCACCCGTGCCACCGAGGGTGAATGCTGGGCGGATGATGAGTGGCATGGTGCCTATTTCCTCTGCGATGGCGCGCGCCTCTTCCATGGTGTGAGCCACGCCAGAGTGCGGCAGGTCGAGGCCTATCTTGAGCATGGCTTCTTTGAAACGCAGGCGGTCCTCACCTTTATCGATGGCATCGGCATTCGCACCGATCATTTTCACATTGTGCTTATCGAGCGTGCCTTCTTTGAAGAGGTCCATCGAGCAGTTCAGCGCTGTCTGTCCACCGAGAGTAGGGAGGAGTGCGTCTGGCTGTTCCTTGATGATGATTTTTTCTACGACTTCTGGAGTGATCGGCTCGATGTATGTGCGGTAAGCGAACTCGGGATCGGTCATGATAGTCGCCGGATTTGAGTTCACTAAAATGACCTGGTAGCCTTCTTCTGCAAGGGCTTTACAGGCTTGGACACCTGAGTAGTCGAACTCGCATCCTTGACCGATGACGATGGGGCCGGAGCCGATGACGAGAATTTTTTTGATCGAAGTATTTTTAGGCATAATGCGTGTGCGCAGTAAATTTATAGGTGTATGCCGATTTCACACGCCTTTGTAAAGTCTAGCGTGTGTATTTTTTGAGAATTTTATTCTTAGAGAATGTTCTCTGATAGATAGAGGTGGATCGCCTTTCCAGCCATTGATGATAGAATAAAGATAACTGGTGTAGTGAAGCCAAGTATGGTGCGGTGTGGCAATCGAAAACCAAGAAGTTTGCCTGATGTATAAAAGCTAGCGATGGCACAAAAAATGATGGCATATACTAGAGGAGAAAGCTGCTTACCCGTTCCATATCCAATATAAGAACCTATGATATAACTGATGAATGAAATAGCAATTGTGCCATACATTTCAAAGCCTTCAGGTCTATACTCTCTGCGTCCTATCAGATTAATGATTAGCACCATCCCTATTCCAAAAAAAGCAATGGTGACGACTCCATTTACACCCGTTCTTGCTCCCGAGAGGGATGATATGGCTAATGTTTCGATGTTTGACATGATAACATTCTCTACTCCGTCCAGCCGCCTGCCATGACTGTCCAGTCGGTTTTGATGTAGCTTCCGTGTTGTTTGCGGAGGTTTACTCGGTAAGTTTCTATCTGTTCTTGCCTGCGGATGGTCTCGATGGCGATGATGATCTCTGGCTTCATCTCCTCGTAGCTGCGAGTTCTGGCAGGTTGTTTTTCGAGGACATTGATGAGGTGCCAGCCGAGCTT
>CAKZMG010000054.1 GCA_937128235.1 uncultured Verrucomicrobiales bacterium | reverse complement strand
GGGAAATCTTTTACGGTGATTTTCCAGACGGCTTCCATGCCAAGCTCGGCGAAATCTACTACTTCTACGGACTTGATGTGATTCTGCGCGAGAATCGCAGCTGGTCCGCCCATTGATCCTAGATAGAAGCCTCCGTGTTCATTGCATGAGTCAGTCACGATCTGGGAACGGTTTCCTTTGGCGAGCATCACCATGGATGCACCTTCAGCTTGGAAGATAGGCACGTAGGCATCCATTCTGCCTGCAGTGGTAGGTCCGAACGATCCAGACGCCATGCCTTCTGGCTTCTTGGCTGGTCCAGCATAGTAAATGGGGTAATCTTTCACGTAGTCAGGCAGACCCTGACCAGAGTCTAACATTTCACGGAGCTTCGCGTGGGCACTATCGCGTGCTACGATGATGGTGCCGCTGAGTGATAGCGCTGTGGTCACCGGGTATTTAGTGAGTGTTTCCAGCGTCTTCTCCATGCCTTGATCGAGGTCTATTTCTACTCCGTTAAATTTCCAGTCACGGTAGGATTCTGGGATGAATTTCCCTGGATCACTCTCTAGCTTTTCTAGGAAAATTCCATCCTTAGTGATCTTCGCTTTTGCCTGTCTATCAGCCGAGCATGAAACGCCTATTCCCACCGGACAAGATGCTCCATGACGCGGGAGACGGATCACCCGCACATCAAGCGCAAAGTGTTTTCCGCCAAACTGCGCACCTATCCCGATCTCGCGTGAGAGCTGCAGTAGTTCCTTCTCTAGCTCAACATCACGGAATGCTCTGCCGTGTTCATTTCCTGAAGTAGGAAGCTCATCATAATAGCGGGTGGATGCCATTTTTACTGTCTTGAGATTCATCTCAGCAGAAGTTCCACCTATCACGATAGCAAGGTGGTATGGCGGACATGCAGACGTCCCGAGAGTCGCCATTTTAGCCACGCAGAATGATTTTAAGGTGTCCGGATTCAGCAGTGCCTTCGTTTCCTGATAGAGAAATGTTTTGTTCGCCGAACCTCCACCTTTTGAGATGAAGAGGAATTCATAGCTGTCGCCAGATGTGGCGTAGAGATCGATCTGAGCAGGAAGGTTTGTTTTAGAGTTCACTTCCTCATACATGCTGAGTGGCACGGTCTGTGAGTAGCGAAGATTTTCCTCGGTGTAGGTTTTATAAATCCCATGTGATAGAGCCTCCGCATCATCGAATCCTGTGTAAACATTTTCACCCTTTTTTCCCATCACGATCGCGGTTCCAGTATCCTGACAGTTAGGTAGAATTCCGTTCGCCGCGATCTCTGCATTTCTCAGCAGCGTGAGTGCCATCATCTTATCATTATCTGTGGCTTCTGGATCATCTAAAATAGCTGACACTTGCTTCAGGTGTGATGAACGTAGTTTAAAGCAAATCGCCTTAGACCCTTCATTCGCCAGATGCGTGAGCGCCTCTTGACTCACCGTGAGTATTTCTCGCTCGCCATGCTTCTCCACAGAAATGCCGTCAGTGCTGATGAGTTCATATTCTGTCTGATCTGGACCGAGCGGGAAGGGTTTCTGATAGTGAAATTCTGGTGTGGACATGAGCATACTTTAAGACCCGATTTAGGATGATGAAGAAAAAAATGAGAATTCATGAATAAAACTAAACTTCTAGTTGTCTTATGAGTATGAAATGTTACTTTTCTAGCATGAAAACCAAGTTATTT
>CAKZMG010000053.1 GCA_937128235.1 uncultured Verrucomicrobiales bacterium | reverse complement strand
AAGTGAAACGCTTTTGCGCCGATGGTAGTTGGACGATAGGTCCTGTGAGAGTAGGTCGTCGCCAGTTCTTTATGCCCTGATTTAGCTAACGCTAAGTCAGGGCTTTTTGTTTGCCCAGTACGCTAGTGTGCTAGTGTCCAGGAGGTTTCCAACCTCCAAGAAGATCAGACAGATCGGTCGGATTCAGACGGATCTGTGCCTGCATGGTGAAACATAGGTCTTATGGGGCCTATGGGACTTATAAATGACAGCTCGTAATACTGATGGACGCTACAAACAGGTGGAAACAAAAAAGCGCACTGGTTAGGGTGTGCTTTTTGTTGGCCTGACTCCAAAATATTAGACAGTTCTAAAATGTAGATTTGGTGTATAACTAAATCAAACTATGAGAAGCAGTCGTTCTAACGAAGAAAAGAAGGTCAGAATCCTACAGGAACTGAGAAGCTGATTATGAATCAATTGTTGAGACGAATTATCTTCGTAGGTCTCCTATTAATGCGGATCGATTAGCTTCTGCAATAGATCAGCTTGAGTCTGGTATGGGTGTTTCTAGAGAATTACCAGAAATCTAGAGATGCTGAAATTAATATTCGCTGATCAAGGTTGGGAAGATCTAAGTGACTGGATGGGGCATGATCGCGAGATAGCAAAACGCCTGTTACGGTTAATTAACGAGTGTAGAGAGACACCGTTTGAAGGGATTGTTAAGCCAGAACCACTTAGGGAGAATTATTCAGGTTATTGGTCTCGTCGTATCACTGATGAGCACAGACTAGTCTATAAAGTGATGGATGGTGAATTATGGATTGCTCAGGCGAGATACCATTGTACGAAATAGAGTTAGGCTGCATTGAAGCGCTTTTTCATCAATGGTGTGGTTAGATGGAATCGTATTTCTATGTAGGTTTTGAGAGGACTTTGATGAGGTGATCTAGCTCTTCGGTAACGTTACCCCCGGTTGGTAAAGTGGAAGTGACTTCATCTCTGACTAGTATGCGAAAGCGTTTACGGAGACGGTGGATGGTGACTTTGGTTGCGCTGATGCTGATTCCAAGGTTGTTGGCGGTGGTTTCTGTGGAGTTAGTTGATCCACCGTCTAGCCATGGTTGTAGTAGTTGGAATTGATTTTGTTTGCCTTGGCTCTTCATCTGGGTTTCCAGGGTGGTGAGGGCGTTGGCGATGATAGCGTCTGCCCATTGGCGGTCGAAGGCTTGATGTGCTGCGTGGTCGTTAATGGGGAGTTGGACATCATCGATATCTAGGACTGTTGCATTGCCTCCTCGTTTTTGGGTGTTTGATTTTTCGAGTTGTCGATAGATGAAATGTTTTACAGAGCCGAGTAAGTAGGTTCGAAATTTACCTTTTGTTTCATCAGCATTTTGGAGTGAATTGTTTTCGAGGAGATGTTCGAAAAAAGCATGTGTAAGATCATCAGCTTCTTGCTTGTTAGGTAGCTGGTGAAAGACGAAATCACGCACGGGTTGGTAATAAATATCGCATAGTTCTGATAAGGCACGTTTGGCGATAGCATCATTACCTCTGGATTCTTGGACCAGTGTCCAGCGTGTGGGATGAAAATTAGATTTCATTAGAAGTTATGTAAGTCTAGGGGGAGATCATCGAGGCGCCACACACCATTTTCGAGAATGACTCTCCATTTTCCAGAACTAGACGGGCTAGTAAGAATAACATGTGCGAAGGCTTTATTTTTGTGGCTGCTATGTAATTTAGCCCATGTCCTGTTGTATTTATAACGTTCGAGTAGGCGCTCCCCGATGTTACGTTCATCAATGAGTCTGTTCATTCTGGATGATAAACCTTTACGGAAATTTTCATTATTGCCGATAGCAGCGGCATCGAAGACGCTCTGAGCTGCTTTCTCTGGCGTGGAAAAATCTGGTGCAGGCCTTGAGATGGGGACTGAGGGCGGGATATCACTATTGACGATAGTGACAGGTGGTGAAATGGCAGGTGTTGCGACTGGAGTCAGCCTTAGGATGACAGAGCTAATGAGAATGGTTCCTACACAGAACCAGAATACTCGGCCACTGGTAAATGCCACAAAGAGTCCAGCAAGGCCAATTCCGGACATGCAATAAAGATGCATCATTGTGTAGTTTCTAATTTGATTATTAATACTCACCTCCACCCAGTTGTGTCCACTATTTTGACGGATGGAGATACTAGCTGGGCTACCTACTATATTGAGGTGTGCTGGGGTTATTGAGTTGTAGCGTCTGATGAAAGCATTCGCATGGCTAGTCCATTTTCTAGGGGATCTAGCGATGTAATGTAAGAAAATCTTTCCATCACGCTCACTGATAGTCATGTCTTTAGCAGCAACTTTGTGGATAGCTGAGGCTATGATGAGGTAATCTTCTTTGAGGGAAGCTGAAGTCTTTCCCGCATTCCGCGGATAAGGGATTATTGCACCGTAATGGCCATGAGCAGGCCATAGACCATCATGTCTCTTGGAATGGTACAGCGCTGTAGTGCTGATAATGAGCGCTAGTGTACCCATCATAATGGAGAGTTTTTTCTGAGTTGATGAAGACGTGCTAGGTAATAAAATCTTACGGAAAAAAATCAATAAGGTGACAGTGAGGATAAAGACGAAAATGGCCTGAGTGAACCAATGTCCTTTTGGATCACGAAAGGCGTGCTGGTGTTCGTGCGCTAGAGATGCGGCTGCTGTGGGTATACCTAATATAAGTAACCAAGCGAAGACTTGCTTGATGATTTGTATGGTTTTTTGAGCTGAGGCTGATTGCGGTTGTTGGCTGGCATGTCTGACACCAAGTGCTCCTAATAGAAAACCGCTTAGGCCTGAGAAAATACAAATAAAACGTAAGAGGCTGTTGCGTAAGTCATCATCTACGAGAAACGCCGAGAGAGATGACATCAGGAGAATGCCAGCGGCAGGTAGTAGTTTACTCTTTCGCGAGTCTGGATCTTGTCGCTTTGATTGAGGTGTAAAGGGCTTGTAGAGCTGTGCATTAGCTAGGTCGTCACTTAAGTCTCTGGCTTCTTGGTGCCGGAGTTCGCGTTCTTTCTCCAGTGTTTTGAAGACGATGGCATCGATGCGAGAGTTAGTCTGTGATTTTTCACTAGGTGGAGCGAATCTGCCAATGGGGAGTTCTCCTGTGAGCATTTCATAGAAGACGACACCTAGGCTGTAGATGTCGGCTCGGTGATCAACAATGTGAGGTCGTTCGATCTGTTCTGGGGCGGCATAGGATGTGGATCCTAATGTGGTGCCTGTTCCTGTTAGAGTGAAATTATGAGAGGAGCCATCACATAGGCGCGCAATCCCGAAGTCGACAATTTTTACATTACCTTTTGAGTCCAGTAGGATGTTTTCTGGTTTGATATCACGATGGGTGATTCCTTTATCATGGGCGAACTGGAGGGCCATGCAGAGATTAGGAATGATCTCTAAAGATTGCTCAACAGTGAATTTATCCGTTTGGAGAGCATCTCTGAGATTGATGCCATCAACATATTCCATAGTGAGCCAGAAAAAGTCATCGTTCTGCCCATAGTCCATAATGGATACGATGTTAGGGTGGTTGAGTTTAGCGAGTGTCTGGGCTTCTCGAATAAAGCGTTCTTCAAAGCTAGGGTCGGACTGGATACCAGGATCAAGCAGTTTCAATGCGATAATTCTGTTTAGCGTAGTCTGTCTTGCTTTGTAGACAATTCCCATGCCCCCACGACCTATGCATTCGAGGATTTCTAGTTCAGGGAACGAATCTTGGATTTCATCAAGATTAGGAAGCTGGTCTGGAACTTCTTTAGCAGCGCTCAAGACACATACAGGACACAATTTGTCTCTAGGTGATTTAGGTAGCGGTGATCCGCATGTTGGACATTTTGTTGGGTTCATACTATTGCATGAAGTATTTTTTGGGAAGGGTTACAGAGAAATCTGTTTTTATATTATTTACCATTCTATCTGTTCTCTATCTCGGACGAATGTTCCTGTGAGTGATTGTGGAGCTTGGGTGGCTAGCCAGGTGATGGAGTCGGCTCCTTCTTGGACGGAGAGGTCGGCATTTTGGCCGCCCATGTCGGTGCGGACCCAGCCAGGGGAGACGGCGTTTACGGAGATGTTTTTGTGTTTTAGTGCGGCGGCCAGTTGACGTGTGACGGCGTTTAGGGCGGTCTTAGAGATGGAGTAGGCTGGGGCGGTGTCGATCATGGTGGAGAGCTGGCCGAGTTTGGAGGAGATGTTGATGATTCTAGCGCCTTCTTTGCTGTTTTCTAGGAGTGGTAGGAAGTGTTGGGTGGCTAGTATTGGTCCTGTGGTGTTGGTGAGGAGTGCTTGGTTGATGAGTTCGGCAGTGGTTTCTAAAATAGATTTTTCTTGGTCAGGGAAGATGCCGGCGTTGTTAATGAGAATGTCCAGGGAGTGACCGAATCTGGTTTTATATTCTTTGGCGGCGGTTGTGATGCTGTTTTCATCCGAGACGTCCATTTGTAGGAAATCTACGCCTAGTTCTGTTGCTGTGGTTTGTCCTTTTTGGGGATCTCTGGCGGAGAGGATGACGTTGAGGCCTTGTTGTTTGAGTTGCTTGGCGGTTTCGTGGCCTATGCCTCTGTTGGCTCCGGTGATGAGGGCGGTTTTTTGCTGTGGGTTCATTTTCTCCAAGTGCTACGTGGTTAAATGGTTTAAGGTGACTGCCTGTTTGGTTTAATCGTTTTGATTTGGCTTTTGGCGGAGTTGTTTTTTTTGGGATTGCTTGGATTTGTCGTCTAGCATTCTGGATTTTGAGCGGCGTGAGCGGCGGCGTTTTTGGCGGCGTATTTTTTCGCGGGCTTGTTGGCGGGCGGTTTGGATGCCGAGGATTTGTTCTTGGTAGGTCTCGCAGAGTTCTCT
>CAKZMG010000052.1 GCA_937128235.1 uncultured Verrucomicrobiales bacterium | reverse complement strand
TTGCTAAGCGGCATGATTTTAGATGTAGGACTGAGAGTGATACTGAGGTATTGCTGAAGCTCTATGAGAAACGAGGTGCGGCTTGTCTTGATGAGTTAAATGGGATGTTTGCCTTTGTGGTGCTGCATAAGGAAAGTGGGAAGGTTTTTGCGGCACGAGACCGTATGGGGATAAAGCCTCTATATGTGGACAGAAGAGGAGGTTCGGTTGGTTTTTCTTCTGAGGTTCGTGCTTTGTTAGAGCTTAATCCTACTACAGAATGGGATTTTGAGGGCTTGCGGCAGTATATTAAACTGAGAGCGTGTATCGGTGCTAAGACGATTTATAAGAATATTGAGATGCTTCCTGCTGGGCATTATTATCATGATGGGAAAGTTTGTAGGTATTGGAGCATGCCTGAGGGTGATCAAGCAGCTCCATGTGATGATGAGCTTCGGGCATTGATAGTGGATGCTATCGAGGTGAGAAAGGTTTCTGATGTGCCGATTGGGTCGTATTTAAGTGGGGGACTTGATAGCACGATTGTGGCGGGGGTCGCGAATGTGAATGATGTGTGGTCTGTGGGGTTTGAAAATCACAATGAGTTTGAGTTTTCGGAGTTAGCTGCGGAGGCGTTTGGTTTAGAGCATCATTCTTGTGTTACTACTAAGGAAGAATTTTTAGATATTGCCTCAATGATGGTGAAGCAAAGGAGAGAGCCGCTGAGTGTACCGAATGAGGTATTGATTTATCTGATGACCAAGCAGGTGAAAAAGAAAAATACTGTGGTTCTTAGTGGAGAGGGTGCAGATGAGTTGTTCTTTGGTTATGATCGAATTTTCAGGTGGGCTGGATCGTGTAAGAAATTTGATTTGAGTGAGTTTGATAGAAATTATTGCTATGGTTCGCATAGAGATGATGAGATTTTGGATGCAGCTGTGGAGCGTAGATCTGGAGATACAGCGCTGAAAAGTGTGGCCAGGTTTTTTCAGACTAAGCATCTGCATGGATTGTTGAGACGGCTGGATAATTCTACAATGATGGCTTCTGTGGAGGCAAGGGTGCCATTTGTGGATCATAGATTAATAGAGATGATGGCAGGTGTGAGCATGGAATACAGGATGGCAGATGGAGTGGTGAAGGCTCCTTTGAAACGTGTTTTTGGTGATCTAGTGCCAGAGCCTATTGTGACTCGTAAGAAAGTTGGTTTTCCGGTTCCATTATCAGATATATTTGGTTTAACTACGCAGGAAGGAAGATCATTTATGGATCAATGGCTGATGCATAATTTAGCGGTGCTTTCTGGGAGTAACGAGTTGTATAATGAAGTTTTAAATAGTATAGAAAATTAAAGTGAAAATTATCATATTAGCAGCAGGTAAAGGAGAGCGTCTATGGCCACTTACTAAGGATACGCCGAAACCGCTTGTGGAAGTAAGGGAAGGGGTATCTCTGCTGGAAGAGCAGCTAGGTCGGATTTCTGCGAGTGGGGTGATTGATCGTGTTGAGATTGTTACAGGCTACTTAGGGCATAAGGTGGATGAGATGGTAGCAAACTTGGAGATTGATAATCTGGAAATTTCTACCGTATATAATCCTTTTTACATGGTGAGTAATAATCTAGCGAGTTTGTGGGTAGCTAAGAATGTAATAGACGAAGACTGCATGGTGACCAATGGTGACAATCTATTTCACAGTGATGTTTTTAAGGACTTCTGTGATGAGTGCCAAGATGATGGGATTTATTTATCTCTGGGTGAGAAAGATGAATTTGATGATGATGATATGAAAGTGACGCTTCATGATGGTTTGGTGATTCATGTTTCCAAAGATATACCGAAACCTAGCAGACATGCGGAGTCTCCCGGACTCTGTCTCGTGAGAGGAAAGCAGGCTAGGCAAAATTTTCAACGAGGATTGGATGTGTTAATGACTAGAAGCTCTGAGTTAAATTCGTTTTGGCTGAGGATATTTACTTATTTGGCTGAGCATGACGTAGCTATTCAGCCTTGGTACTTTGATGCGGAAACAAAGTGGAAGGAAGTGGATATTCATCCTGATGTGGATCAGATGCGTGAGTATTTGGCAAAGGTGGTGATGACCTAGAGAAGTGAGAATCTTTGTAAGATAGTATGGAAAGTAAAAGAGATAGGCCAACGTGGGCGTTTTTTAAAGAAATGGTTCACGCTGGTGGAGGGCAGTGGATGACGCAAGTGTATCATTATGCAGGTGCGTTTTTTGCTTTTCTGGCATCTAGGTTAGGGCTTACCCCTAATCATCTGACTATGCTCAGTGGAGTGTTAGTATCACTATCGATGGTAGTGATGTTGCATGGAGCTGGTAAGGGGATATTGTGGGCACTTTTAGTGGTGCTACTGTCAGTGGTTTCATATAGTTTAGATTGTGCAGATGGACAGCTGGCTCGCGCTACGAAGCAGACTTCTAAATTTGGAGCGTGGCTAGATCATGTACTTGATGCTGGTAAAATATTCATTGTCAATTTTAGTGTTGGCTGGATGCTGATAACTAGGCCAGAGTTTTTTGAAATGTCGGTGCATTGGGGATTCTTTGCAATGATGATAAACATAACTGGTGCATCACTTTATTTCTTTGCTTGGAATTACAAAGTTATGATAGCTGGCGAAGGATTGATTTCTAGATTGAGCGATGAAGCTACTAGTAATAGGGTAAGGTTGATGAAGTTTTACCATCAGTTCACTGATTATGGTTGGTTTCCGCTCATATTCACTTTCTTAGCGTTCCCAGCTAAGTTTGCTCAAATTTATCTTATTTATGGCTGCGGCACTTTCCTTTTGTTTAGTGGTTATCTGCTGGTGTCTGCAAGCTATATGAAAAAATTAAAATCCTAATTATGAAAGAATATATTCAGAAAAATAAATGGGCTGTTCCAGCGGGAATTATTGCCTTGGCTGTTCTTTATTACTTTTTTATTCATTCCACTTATTCGGTTCTTAATAACAGAGAGAGCGAGCTTTTCTGGTGGATGGAAGATGCTTGGAATACGCGAAACAATCTGGAACACGGGTATATTGTGCCTGTGGCTTTTGTTGTTTTTATAGTCAGCGCGATAAGACACTCACGGAGCGAGGAACTTTCCAAGGGAACGGTGGGTATTCCTATTTTTTGGTTTGGTGTCCTACTTTACTTAGTATCTGCGAGAACCATTCAGCCAAGAGTGGCGTTGATCGGTCTGCCGTTTCTTATCTCTGGTGCCATTATTTATGTCTTAGGATGGAAGAAAGGTAAGCATTTTTTGTTTGCTTCGTTTTTTTGGTATTTCGCGATGCCGGTGCCAGGGCTACAGCAGCTCACAAATGGCTTACAAGTAATCATTACAAAGTGGTGTTATCATGCGGGTATTTTCTGTGGTATGGAGCTTACCTTGAGTGGTAATAACATTAAGTCTGCTACTGATGCCTGGCCGGGATTTGATATTGCGGAAGGCTGTAGTGGAATTAAGTCACTGATGGCATT
>CAKZMG010000051.1 GCA_937128235.1 uncultured Verrucomicrobiales bacterium | reverse complement strand
CATCCTGCCATTGTTAAACAGCTAAAATCCTTGTACAAGGCTAAATCCCAACTATTTTCCCTAGTGTAAAGTCCCTAGATTGACCAGCCAGAATTTCGGCCTCCCTTGGATAAAATTTCCGTGTATTATTCGTAGTCGTGGGATCTCCTCTACAGATATCCTGTCCCTTTATACATCTCAGAGTGTGCTGGCGGAGGCTGCGGGGGTTGATCGACGATAGGAGCTCACTGAAGCACTGGCGCGATGCCTGCTCATTCCTTCGCACAACGTGTGTAATGCCCAGCAAATGCAACGCTAGTGGAATGATCCCGGTGCTGAGAAGGGGTCCCCTTTGGGGAAGTATCTCAGCATGAGCCCCTAGGGCGAAAGGGTGCGTGGTATTACACCCGTTGTGAGATGGCATGAAAGCAGGCAGCGTGACAGGGCTTTGGGGTACGGAGTGTGGTCTGGAATAAATTGGACTTTGGTTTTGCTCTCCTACAAATGTTCTACCCTTCTGTATTCGAGGCATTACGACCTCCTTTTTGTGCTACCCTTTGCCATAAACAAAACAAACATGCTACTACCCACAAGCAAATAGGAATCCATCCTGTCAACAGTGTTTTTCCAATATGACCAGCCCCTCCTCCCGTTGCACTTGCAAAATTTGCATAAAGAATCAGCATTGATCCTGCCAACATCAAAAAAATGATTAGAATTGAAGATAATAATCGATGACGAAGCCATCCAATCCTAATGAACGCAACTGCTATAACTGGTATCAACAATACCCCTATCGTCAGGATCATCTGCACCCAGTCAGATACATAATATTCCAAAAATCTTGTTTTGTTTTCTTGGAGATGTATTTGAGTTCCCATATTAACTAGGTGAAAGAAGGTTACTTAATCCTCTTGAGTTTGTCGTATTCCAAATTTCGAGATCCATTTGGATTAATACGTAAATCGGCAAGCATCACGTAAAACATTCCTTTTTGTTTGCGACCTCCAATACCCAATCTAAATCGGAAAGCAGCATATTTCGCCCCATTTTTTCCGCGATAATAAGCGCGACGGATAGAAGCCCCCTTAAGAGACGCTTGATCCGTTGACTTAAAAGTCACACTCTTCTGGTAGCCGTCCTCAGGAGCTAAATTTGTATGGGTGCTATCAGTCATGATGAACCCACCACCTTCTCCAGCAGTCAAAGTCACCTCCCAATAATCATCTTCAGGTTTACGTTTATCCTGTGAACGTAAATTTTTCCCAGTTACCTTTATATCCCATCCAGGTATTGGAGTTCCCGAAGGCTTGCCGTTTAGAATGAAAGAATAATAAGCTTCGTTAACTCCCTTACTAGGATCGATCAATAGCTCAGCGCCCGTTTTAATCAGAGGCTCGGTTTCTCCTTTTTTCCACAATATATAAACCACTGGCTGTGTTCTATCTGGAGAATGATACATACTTGATTTCTCTCCAGAGGAAAGGTTATTATAAACGAAATTGTATTTTGTCCCTCGACCAGGGGTGATATATCCATTTTTTGTCATTTTTTCGATAGCAAGAGAAGTTCCTTTCTTCTGCTCTACAGAAAACATCCCGTTTTTATCTGTAAACATCGTGAAACGATTTTTGATCTGCTCACGACCAGTATTGAGATAATCAATGAAAGAGTCTTGGTAACTCAGAACCTTAAGCTCCAATTTTACACCTTCAACTGGTTCATCATGTTGATCCACTACTTTACCATAAAAATTAACGCTTCGATTAGCTGAATTTTTTATCGAGTGCATTCGTATTGCTCTTTGCCAATCCGCATCAGACATTCCTTCTGGCTTCCTAGCACCGTCATCATTAAAAACAGGGGGCCGCCTGTCTCCACTTGACTGTAGGTTTGTTGTGCTGTCACTTTTTTCACTACTTAAACTTTTTTCAACTGGTTGTTTCCGCTGTGGGTAATCACTCTTCCAAGAAAACCAGAACACTCCTAGAAGAATAATAAGACATGCACTAATAATAATTTTACGGCTATTCATTGGTTTTGGGGTAATCAGTTTGAATGTTAAAATTGAGCCTATCCTGAAGTAATCTATCCCAGAATTCCCATCGTCTCATATTTGTTGAAAGGAACTGCGCACTATGGTCTTCGGAGTCCCCTCCAAAGTTTTGATTTTCACCAAATGCATCCATCGTATTTAACTCGTGAGTAACTACATTTCTCGTTTTATTTATTCCCTCTACAGAAGCACCCAAAGCTGGTGATTTAGCTTCTGCAATATGAGCAAAAATTTCGGGAGTATCATGAAAAGGTGTCAACATATGTTTCTGAAGATTTCCAATACCGCGTTTCCTATACCATACTGATCCATCAATACTATCGCCCCACACATCAGAGTATCCCCAGTCTGAATCAGGCTTTTGCCACTGATTTACCATCCAACCAGCTAATGCAAAGTCTGTCCAGTTATGCACATTAACGATTTGATTACTAACAACATTATCAATATCACCAAAGTACTCTCCCTCTCCAGCAAATGTGTAATTGCCGTATATTTCTGGTATTTCTGGAGACTCTGGAGCAGTAAACGTTCTACCAGCCTGAACAACTTTTACTACATTTGGATGAGAGTCAATATAGTTTCGTGTTGTAGTTCTTGGATTTGTTTTATCATAGGCGAAAGCCACAGTTGCAGCTTGGCAAGCCGCATACGTATGAACCAATTCTTTAGGATCGTCAGTGATAGCCTCATTTCTAAGCGCTTGGCTCGCTACAACATTACCCATGCTATGGGCAAACATTCTAACTCTTCCAGGATACGCCGTATTTAACCTTAAAAGAACTTTGTGGAGAGCAGTCCCGCTCAAGTATGCCTTTCTGTCACTCCTATCATAGTTTCTTGGGTCCCAAAAAATACCATTAGTACTCCAAAATGCAGGATCGGCACTAGTCCATTCAGTCGGCCATGAAAAAGAACCAAATCGACCTCGATAACCTCGGTGCCATAACCGCTTGTAAGCAGTTTCTGCAAAAGTATATTTTTCATAAGGTGTCATCCTCCATCCATGAACAAATAGTATATAATCTTTCTCATGATTTGGAGTATCAGATCTGATATCGGAATATTCTCCAAGCTTAGGGTTTTCATAATTATCATACAGTGATTTTTGCTCAGCTGTTAGAAAATCAGTGCTTTCGATAGGGGCAATCTGGTTTATCTGTTGCCATGATTTCTCATAGATTCCAGCCATCGTATATTCTTCATACATCGACTTAATATCCTTAAGATCAAGCCAACATGACCCACCCTCGCCCAAGATATCATCCCCTTTTCGGAACTCAATAACTAGCTCACCCTTACCAATTCCCGCACCCTCAAAAAGTAAATAACGCTCTGGTTTAGATTCTGTCGCTTCTGGATAACCTTCTTCATTAGAACCATCCCAAAAACTTTTATTGAACACGTAGCCATTATCCTTTGTAACACGCAATGGACGTAACACTGGATTTCCAGGTGGCCCCACATGCTTCCATGCCGAGTCTTCATTTTCAACATAATCACGTCCTCCATCCTCATCCAAATGCAACCATAAATTTATCGCAGGAGTTCCCACCGTAGTTCCATCTTTAAATTTCAATGCAATTTGAATTTCCCCACTTTTAAGTTGATCAAGCAAACCTCCCACTCTTAGCTGAATTCTAGCAAAATCCTCCAGATCTCTATAACCATTAATTTCATTATCAGAGTAGTTTAATGTTGCCGTTGGCACATCATCAGCCTTATCATCATTTCCAATATCTTTATCATTGTTTATCCAAAATTTATAGGTTTCATGATCGTTCTCAGCAGTGATAAAGTCATGATGAGAAGTTTGGTCAATCCCAAATTCCACCTCGCCATTCCTGTTCGAATCTACCGCTATGTCCACGGGCAGGAGATTCACCGTCACGACATCCTTTGCAATAGGCACGTTGGTATTGAATGTATTGCTCTGGGGTGGATTAAATTTACTTCTGTCCTTGGGATACATTCCTTCTGGTGCGGTGTCTTCTTTTTCTAACTTTACTAATGAACTACTTTCTATGTCTTTGTGGACTTCCTTTACCGCCACATGAATCTGCTGTGGGCTGGATAACATTTCTGCGCTTCCATAATCATCTGCACTATACACGAATTCCGCATACAGTGTTACTGTTCTTCCACCGTTGCTAACCTTGTCCGCTGATGCCACTAAGTCTTTCCAACGAAACCAAAATCTATTTTCTATGAAGTCTCCACCTGCACTAAGAGCACCATTATTGTCAGCTGACACACGCTTCATATTGCGCTTTTTATTAATGTCTTTAGTCCATAGACGCAGACCTGTTCTGTTGATTTTACATTCAAAGTATGACTTCCAATCACCATCTACATATTTCTGCTTATTTGCAGTAGTGATATTTTTGTATGCAGGGTCAGGATGAGACATGGGATAATCAATCCAGACCACTGCTTTAGCTGGGTCATAAGGTGTGCTTAAATGCAGCGTAACGGGAACACCTTTCGACTGGGTAGCAGGCTGGGCTAACAGATTTGGGCTCTTGTATCCAGTTGCCCAGCTGGGGTAACCAGCTACGTTAGTCTCACGGTCTTGTAAGATAATTTTTCCTAAAAGTTTTCCTTCATAGTTACGGCGGGATGACGCTTCACATTGATCGTCTTTGGGTAAGGTGTTGTTGTCGGTGTATGGGTCAGTGTATCCCTTTTCATTAAATGTATCTACATCTAGATCCACAGAGAATACACCAAGCTTCAGGGTAGCAGTGCCATTATCTCTTGCTACATTTGGCGTAGTTTCAAACTTCCACGACCCTTTGATAATGAGTGAATCTCTGGAAGGAGTATTCTTGATTCCCTCTAAGTAGTAGGAATCCTTTTTCTTGCCGTCGATTGTTTTCTTTACTTCTTTTACCAAGTTATAATCTATTTTTTTACGCTTAGCTTGTTCTGTTTTAGGATCAAGAAAATTAGCGTATTGCTCTGATTCTAGCTTAAATTTCACCTCACCATTTTTGTAGAGATATTTAATTTCAACATCTTCACCATCAGCAACTTCTTCCGGATCAACGAATCTCCCTACATAGTTCATTTTGGTAAATGGATGATTATCTCTGTTATGATCTGCTTTTAAAAAGTCATATTTCAAATCATAATCTTCATCATTATCATTCACTAGTAAATGCTTTACATCCATACGTAGTGATGATCTCTCATGAGCTTCCAAGGTCTCTTCTGAACTCTGCTGGGCGGTGGACACAGCCAGCGCGGAATAGGCGAGCAAGAAAAAGAATAGCCGTTTTTTAAGTTTAGTCCAAGTCATAGAATCCATAGAGAAAGTCGATACGTTGTTGAATAAAGTTCTGCGTGTACATTCCTTTGAGGGGATCAGGGGCAGAGTCGGCTGATTTTGGGAAATTTGCCATGACTAACGCTGCCTCACAATCAATGATGCGCTGATCAGCAAAAGCGGGCACATTACCTAAAAAACATTGGCGTAATTTTTGTGAGTATATTCTCGCTTGTTCAAGTTCCTTTCGCTCTAGCGCATCGCTCATTCTAGAGTGCCAGGCGACTGCTATAAACCGATCAGTAGGCGCTAGTTCCGTGGCTTTAATGTAGTGCTCTAATGCTAGTTTATCATCCTTACGCATCCAGCCATAGATTAGTTCTACCATCGCCGTGCATAGTGGTTGATCTGGATAACTTGCTACTACTTCCTTGCAGAGTTTCACTCCCTTCTTAGCTTGCTTCTTGATGATATACGCAATGGCTACTAGTAAGGAACTTTCCCAATACGGTCTGCCTAGCCGTTGAGCTTTCACCTTTGACCAAAGTTCTTCTGGGATAGCCTCCCAAAAAGAAATGAGCCGCTGGTAGTCACCGAAATCATAAAACAGCTTTCTGAACAGAGGTAGGATGATAGGCATCACCTCGGTAGGATGAATCTCTTCTTTCTTAATTTCTTCTAGACTGGACTCGACCACTTCACTCACAAGTAATTTGCGGAAAGTGATCCAATCCTTCTTACTCTTAGCTGATTTCGGAAGCTTGTAGATTGCGAGCTGAACTTGTCTAGCTGTCTCTAGTTTAGTTCTCCTATCTACATCAGATAATAACATACCTATCCTAATGAGGGCATTACTTAGCACCGCATCACTCACTTTGCTAGGTTTTACACTATCCCTGTTTTCCTCTGCAAGTTTTAATAGCGCGAGCAAGTTACGGCGGATAGCCTGCACTCTAAAACGAACGTCAATATGCTGATTGTCTGCGAACAATGAAAAAGTCTTAGCTACCTTAGCCCAGTTTTCCTGTACTTCATACATTCTCGCTAATGCCCAGACGGCTCTTCCCCAAAAGGCAGACCTAGAATTACTAGTCTCAATGATATTCTTTAAAATTACTTCTGCGAATTTATGGTTTTGTGCCTGCATACAGCCTAAAGCATAGGTGTGCATTACTCTACGCATCACTCGCTTGCCGTAACTTTCTTCAGCTATCTTGATACACAAATTATACTCCAACGGATGGTTGTCCTTGTCACTGTTTCTAGCGCAGCATTTGGTAGCAAACACTAAGTCATTTACCTTAGCATTAGGGTTTTTCAAGATCTTAATAGCAAGCTCTTTCTGTTTTTCAGGTTCCTCCTGCTTCACCCGATAGGCACATGCTAGGAGTCTATACATTTGGATGAGATAGCGTTTACGGTGATGTTTATCTGGTGTGTTCACATCCTCATTTACTTCATCTTCGTTAACTACTGCTACCTCAGCATTATCTTCGTTAGGTTGCTCTTTAGGTTCATGTTTTATAATCCACTTTTCAGCTAATTCAATCCAAAGAGGATCATTTCGCTTGCGTAGCTCTGAGATGATCAACAATGTGGTTCTTGACTGTGATGAGGCCGTACCTTTCTTCTTGCGTTTAGGTTTTTTACGTAAGGAAGTAGATTTCATTTTATCTAATTCTTTTAACAGACGTCTAGACAGTCCCGTTTTCTCTTGTAGCTGGCGTGCATCAATAATGATAGCCCAATTCGGAATGGTCTTCACTGAAAATTTGCCCATTAATAAAGACCTCGTCGCTTCTTTCTCCGCCATCTGATACTTCCCTTAGGAAAGATAGATTCTCGCTAGAGCAGTGCGTGCTCTTGAAGCTCCGTATTCGGTCATATCAATAGCAAGTTTGTAAATTGGCTTGGCTTCACTTATTAGACCATTATCCATCAGTGCATTCGCTAACTTACAGAGGGCTACAGATGGACGATAAGGTCTCTCATTTACGTTCACTACTTCACCTCGGCGTATTTTTTTCTTCGCTTCTTTCTGCCATTGATCATCCACTTTTTTAATATCCTTAACAAAACGGACAACTTCTTTAGAAACAATGTTAGCCCTCTTCAGGTTACCTCGTTTGATATGAGCTAAACACTGCCCCACTGCTGCACGTAACCAGAACCTCGGTCTTTTGCTTTGGTCTATTTTACGACCAGCAGAAGCATAAGCTCTGGCGGCTTTAGCATGCTGTCCTTGTTGAGTAAACAACCGCGCTAGCTGAAGTAATATCTTATATTTCCATCGATTATTTACTTTAGTATCCTTCTCCTTAAGTAAGTCATCTAATACGACAAGAGCATCTTCATAACGCTTTTTATTTACTAGATCAGTAGTGTAAGCCAGACGCCTAGTCAGCAGCTGACGCTTCTTACCCCCATGACGCGGTTTAGTAACATCACGGTTTTTGTTTTTATTTCTAGTTTTGGGTTTATTTGCAGCGTTTGCCATTTGATTAGATCAGTTATAAAAGCATATGAATAAGGCGTGAATTAGTAGGATAGTTTTAAGGTGGTCACCGCTACCAGCGTCTTACTGGTAGCGGTGAAGTGATAAAGCGTAGGCGAGCACAGTGATCCAAAGGATCAGTCGACAAGGGCATCCGCTATTTAAATAGCTGGACACGCCCAGACGCATTTACTATCACATAAAAATTGAGCTTACATAGGGTTTAAAAGTTTAAGGTTAGTCATAAGTTTTTTGAGAAAATTTTATATGTTTGCTTGGAAAATATGATTGCGAAATATTCTAATATGAGATGTTTGACCTAAATTGTAACCAGTTGATAATTTAAATTAGGATTCTTGATTGATTGGAGCGCATGCTCTATCGATTTGAATGTTGCTTTTTGAGAATATTTGACAAAAGAATGTGGATATTGTTCATCATTTAGAAGTTGGATTTTTACTGTAGCAGGAACATCCTTTACTTCTTTATTTTGATCTTTACGAAGCCTATCTAAATCCGAATTAGAATCATTATTTTTATTCTCTCGATACAAGAAACTACCAGTTACTCCGACAGCAACACTGGTAGCAGCTACAAGAAAAGACCTTCGAGATATGATAGAGTTATTATCTGCTAGGATATAATAAATTTTAAACTTCATATTAACAATATGTCA
The DNA here is from genome assembly GCA_937128235.1 of uncultured Verrucomicrobiales bacterium. GTDB lineage: Bacteria > Verrucomicrobiota > Verrucomicrobiia > Verrucomicrobiales > Akkermansiaceae > Rubritalea. The sequence goes on along the minus strand of CAKZMG010000051.1, from coordinate 2,429 downwards.
GATCATACAATGATTGGCAAGTAAATTCATCTAATTAAAAAACATCAATTACTTGAAAAATGTTGCTAGAATCAAGGTTTGCGAGCATAATAAACTTATGAACAAATATTTTTTGAGTCTCTTAATTCTATTCACTTTATTTAATGATTTACTTCTAGCAGGTGTAAATCAACGAACTATCGCAGTGATTTTCACGCAAAAAAAAGATCTAACAGAGTTCTCTAACATCTTTGATGGTACCAAGGTTAAAACCATTCAAGTAGCCTCGACAACCATCCATGAATTGGTATCCAAAGACAAAACCATGCTCATTAGAACGGCATTAGCAGGTAAAGGCGCGGTACAATCTGCACTCACTACCGAAAGGCTTCTTTCGCAGTCTGGTAGAAAAGTAAGCCTTCTAATCACAGGTGGCGTTGTAGGATCACTAGACAGAAGTGTAGCTAGGCTCGACTGGATCAGGATCAAGCAAGTTGTTGCTTATCAAACTAGCGACCTCACCCGCTACACTCAATTTTTTGAGCCCAAATTTAGTAAGCCTGACCTTAACAAGCAGTGGCAAATGATTAAGCAAGTGAATTGCGCTAGTGGCGAGCAATTTGTTAAAGACAATGGCAAAGGGCAAGAAATAGCTCATTCTTCACAGTGTCAGGTGGTGGATATGAATTTATTCGGAATCATTAGTTCTTCAAAAAGCTACAATGTTCAATCTTTTCATTTCCGTAGAGTGAGCGACTATGCGAATGAAAATGCCATCGCTGATTTCTCTGATTATATGAAAAATGAAGATGGAAAAATAGGACGCTTGATGGCTAAAATCGTAACCAGCCTGAGCAAAGACAAGACAGATCCAGCAAGCTATGAAACGCTAAATAAGTTATTAGAGGGACATTAAATACTTCATAACATTACATCTCGCTCACTAAGATCGTCCTGACTCGTAGATGAACCTTCTCACCAGTAGCCTTCTCGATGGATGCTTTGAGCTTCTTGATGACATTTTTATCCACTGCCACTGGTGACTCTAGCGTGAGTTCATATAACGGTAGTCCATCCAAATGCGTAGATCTCTGCACTCGGTTCACCGTGATGTCGTATTGATCCGCTTGATCGATGAGCACTTCTTCAACCTCCACTGGCCCCGCAATGCGCTCGATCAGCACAGACGTCAACGGCACGATCAAGCCTGCCATGACTAGAGTAAACGCAATAAGAAATCTTCGTGACCACAGTCCGCCACTCTCCTTCTTGCGTCCGCGGATACCCGCTAGGAAGAAATTAAATGCGGCTCCCACAACAATCGCCACAACGTTTGTCCCGAACAATAACGCGGCTCCCTGTGCTACTGAAAATTTCCCTAACACGAGGCAAATACCTGTAGTCGCGATAGGCGGAACAAGAGCTGCGGCGATAGCTACACCCGCCAGCGCACTGCTAAGTTTGGGGCGTGCCAGGCAATAACTTGCAGCCACACCGGAGAAGAACGCGATCCCCAGATCCAGTGTGCTAGGTTCACCACGCATCGCTAGCTGAGCAGTCATCGGCATATCTAACAGACGAGCAACTACGCCCATCAGCGCACCAATAGCCAGCGCGCTGAAGAACCCTAACAGCACTGCTGATTGGCATCGTTTCCACAGTGGCCAGTTTCCTTGCACCAGAGATAAACCTCCGCCAAGGAGAGGCGTCATCAGCGGAGCCACAAGCATAGCACCTATCACTACCGCACCACTGTTAGAGAGTAATCCCAGCGCGGCAATCATCGTAGATAACATGATCAAGGCTGCGAAATCAAAAGACCAACGGGATTTCTCCTCCACCTCATCAAAGAGATGCACACGTTCATCGCGATTCAGTTGCGGAACATTCACATGAAGTAATCTCTCTAATTTAGCACGGAATAAACTGCCCACAGGAATCGCGGAACGGAGCACGCAGACACTCATCCCCTTCTCACCAAGCATCAGCTTATCTGGAACTGTGCCAAACAATTTTCTTCTAACAGAACTGTGCCCAGAGGCTCCTATCAACACCAAGCCATAATCATTTTTCTGAACTTCATCACGAATCCCCTTAAAAACATCATTCTCCAGTGCCACTTCACAGCGGATCTCATCCGTAGGAACCTTCGCTCTCGTGAGATACCGGTGCAAATGCGCAAACCCCACTGACTCCGAAACCTCATCCACATCAGGCTCAACGAAAAATGCAGTCGCCTCTAACCCCGCCATCTTATGCGCTAGTCTTAGTGCCACTCTAGAATGTGAGCCACCACCGCACGGAATGAGAATTTTCTCTCCTAAAGAATCCCCCTCACCCAGTCTCGCCACTAGCACCTCACAGCTGATCTCGTTGATCGCTTGGTTGATCACCTTAGAATACTGCTCCGGATGATCACTCGCATCATTGAGCATCAACATATCAGGACT
>CAKZMG010000050.1 GCA_937128235.1 uncultured Verrucomicrobiales bacterium | reverse complement strand
TCGTTTAATTTCCACGGAGTGAACGCAGGAGCAGAGGTATAGTCAAGGTTTGAGTGCGGGAGGGGAGGTTTTTCTGGGAGGTTCTTATTCTGAGGTAAAACTTACCTCTAGTTACGTGAGCGTGATCAGGTGCTGCTTGAGCCACGAGTAGAGACTACCTGTGAGTGATGCGGACGCGTGACCTGTGGAACTCTGCGTTGAGAATCTCTCTTTCTTTCTAGCGCCTCGCGGGCACTGTTGCGGTAGCTATTTCTGCTAGCACTGTTTCTATGGGAGCTATGATTATTTCTGTGGTAGCTGCTAGAGTGGTTATTACGGTAGCTATTGTGGTTCACATTGTGATTCCTGTAGGTGTTGTATCCATTACTGCGGTAGCGGCTGTTGTTATAGTACCCGTGGTTTCTGTGATCTCTGTGATAATAGTTATTTGAGCGTTGGCGGCGGTCATGCTTCTTCTTACCATAGTAAGCGAGTGCTCCGATGGCAGATGCTCCGAGGATCAGTGGAATGGTAGGGTCTGAGACTGTGCGGGTATTTCCATAAGGGGAACCAGAGTTAGAATACGGAGAATTTCCACCGTAAGAGGAGTTCACAGGATACGCATCATAGGCACATGAGCTGACTAGTGATACACAGATCGCCGCAGAGATGGTGCGGAGATTGAATTTATTAAATAGGTTTTTCATTTGTATTTTCATAGTGGATAATTTGGTTGTTCAGTGAGTATGACCTATGAAAGGGAGGTATTTATTCAGATTTTTTTGTCTAAATGACGAATATTAAGGAATTTAACAAAAATGAAGTTACTTTGTATTTACATTTTATCTTGATTCTTTGTCAGATTTGCGTAATTTAAAAAATATAGCTTTTAGTGGTATCTAAATCCACTAGTCTATAAAACAAATCACAGAATCCAGAAATCATATGCATTTATCTAGCCTAACTACAGAGCCAATGACAGAGCAACTAAGCGTGTCAGGTGAGAAAATAACTGACTCTTCCACCCATAAGGTCTCCAGGAATCTCAGAAGATCTAGAGATAGAGGATTCACGCTAGTAGAAATACTCGTGGTAATGGCGATCATTGCAACCCTTCTGGGACTAGGAGTAGGCGCGATCAAGAACATGGCATCCTCTAAGGGTGTAGACACAGCAGTGCCGCTCGCAGACAGTATTTTCGCACAGGCGAGACAGGTAGCGAAGTCAACTGGTGCACCAACACGAGTGGTGATCTATGCAGACTCATCTGGTGATAATGAAGATAAGCGAGATCGCTATCTTAGAATGATCGGTGTGGCTACAGGTAGAGATGGAGCAGGGCTTCCTGTCACGGATATTGCAGATGTGACTCAGTGGAAGCTTGTATCCAGAGCTAGCTCACTTCCAAGCAATACTTATTTTAATGCCAAGCTCAGCAACAAGCCAGGAACAGCCTCTGAAACGGCTATTTTCCCAGGCAGCACTACTGGTAAGAACTGTTATGTGTATCAATTTAACTCAGAGGGAGCTCTTGTAGATCCTAGTGGTGCTCCTGTGACAGATGGTCAGTTTGTGGTCCAAGCTGGTAAGCTAAGACCAGGAGCAACAGCTCCAGACACGGCAGCGAATGCTACGCGTGATGTGGGCGGATTTAAAATCTGGGCAAATGGCAGAATGGCTAAGTTCCGCAGCCCTAACCAAATCATCAATGGTTCTGGTGATGCAGAATTTTAAGAACCAGTAATCACGAACTCCTCTCCAAGATAGACGGTTAACAAAAAATCAATTCCTTTCGACACAACATTATGAAATTACTCACACCTTCAGCTAACAAAAATCAGCTCACTCATTCCCGCAGGATGAATAGAATCCGTAAGGGTTTCTCCATCGTAGAAGTGGCTATCGCAATGGGAGTGGTCACACTTCTGCTGACTACTTTCCTAGGAGTCTTCGGGCCTGCTCAGAAGAATATCCAGCGTGCACTCAGCACTAAAGATGCGAACAGAATGAAAGACACACTCTCTAAGGAAATGAGTATTTTGCGTTCTTCAGATAGCTATACGAATTCATTTGAGAAAGCATTTAGAATGATAGAGGGTTCACATGATAGCACTAAGGCTGTGCTGATGTATCAATACAAAGCTAACCCAGTAGATGATGACAATGATGGAATCCTACCTGCTTACACAGGCACTGATGGGATCCAGGGGCGCGACTACATTATCCAGACCGCTGTCAGAACTCTCGGAGTGGACGACACGAAGATCAATGCAGAGCTTTCCGCTGAGGTAGTTGATGGCGTGGTGTTTGCGGTAAGAATGACTCAGCTTGTGAAAGATCCAGACTCTACAGATGCGAAATTAATCTTATCCGCTTGGAATAACGGGCAAACAGGTGAAAGTTTTGAGCTTAAGCAAGGTATAACGAACCCGGATGAACCAGGTGTCCCAATCACAAATCCTGCTGATTTCCCTAAGGCAGTGGTCGCATTCAGGGCAGAATTCTTCAGGCTCAAATCTAATAATGCTCAGTATATTTCCAGTGGAGCATGGAACTTTGAAAATATAGGAAATGCTGTCACAGAAGTGAATATGGCTGTTAGACGATAGCTCCGCTAACATTAATCGGCATACCAGATTATAAAATATCACCATTGAAATAAGATGAAATTTGAAACAAAGAAAACGACTTCACTAGGATTACAAAAGAGAATGCAAAGACATTCTCAAAAAGGATTCACGCTCATCGAGCTACTAATCTCTATGACGATCACTCTCGTCATCGTGGGTCTCCTCATGGGAATGACGAAGATGGCTGTGGGAGCATGGCAGACTACGCACGCTAAGTCGAGATCGTCTAGGCTAGCACAAGAGGTGTTTGATACCATAGGTAAGGATCTAGAAGGTATTGTGATCCGGACAGGTAACAAATATGAATGGCTACTTATTCAGGAAAGTAATAATTCTGGTGTAGATAATGGTGTAGCATCTAAAGAAATGGTAAATCCGCTAGAAATTAGCTTTTTCTCGGCTGTGACAGATAGATACAATGGGCAGATAAATCACCCGACTGAAGATAGGGGGGGAGATATTTCTATGATAAGATATAGACTCATTCAGAAAGACTTAATAGGTGCAGCAAAAGAAAAGCCAGTTTTTGCGCTTTATAGACAGCGCATTGAACCTAAAGAAGCCTTTGATGATTTTCTGGCTAAGGAGTCTATAGATGAAGACTCTAATGAGATAAATGGATATGATACAGACCAGATTGTTGAAGACAAAAACTATCTAGCGGAGAACATATATGATTTTACTTTAAGTTTTATTTTTGAATATACGCTTAATAATAAGAAAGGATATAAGAGAGTGGTGGTTCAAACTAATGGAGATGTCAAAGGACTTCGTATCAAAGGTAATGTGATAGAAATTAAGGATGGAGCCTCTTGGAAACCTTTGAATGAAGAAATTCCAACTGGGGCGAGTCAAGCTAGGCTATCTGGAGCAGATATAAGTATTCTGGTTTTGTCTGATAGCGCTATGAACAAGCTTGCTAATGATAAAACTCCTAGTTTTTCAGAGGATGAGTTAGCTAAATTCCTTCTGAAAAACGGACATCACTACTCTAAGTCAGTGATCCTGCCACAGCCATAGAGCACTTTTTCTTAAGTTAGAAATTTTCAAATCCTAGTCTCCGCTTTCAGAGTAGCGGATTCTAGGATTTTTCATTTACATTAGCCGGCTCTCCTGTGAATCTCCGTGCATGTCAGAAACGTATGATCAGCTTAGAAAATT
>CAKZMG010000049.1 GCA_937128235.1 uncultured Verrucomicrobiales bacterium | reverse complement strand
TCTAACCTCAGTCATGCATTTAACAGGGAAGTAGGAATGTCTCCCCAAGAATATCGTAATCGCTATAGATCACCTATTTTCATGGGGCATTAAGAATCTGATCTTTCATCAAGTTCTTTAGTGATCTGAGCCATTAAAGGTTCTCTCAGTGGGTAGAAGCTAAAGCATGCCGCGGCGAGAATAGCTCCTATTGCAGGATAGACGCTCATCATGAGACGTATTCCAGCGATAGAGTCTGCAGATTGCTCCATGTTTGCCTGGTAACCATAAGACGCTAGAATCCAGCCAACGAGTGCTCCACCAACTGTCCAACCAGCCTTCTGGGCAAAAGTAGCCGCAGAGAAAATAAGTCCCGTAGCTCGACGACCATTTTTCCACTCAGAGTAATCAGCGCAATCTGCATACATAGCCCAGACGAGCGGAGCTGTAGGTCCTGCTAGTAGTGCGCTGATAATGTTTACTGTGAACAATAGGCCAAGGTTGCTTGGTGGGATAAAGTAGAAACCTGCAAGCATCAGAGCTGAGCCAATCATCAAAATACAATACAAACGTCCTTTGCCAAATCGCTCACTGAGCCAGTGAGTAGCGAAGACTCCGAGTAAGTTTGCCCCTGTGCCTGAGATCATGAACCAATTCGCTAGGTCTTCACGCTGAGCGTAATATTTGAAATAATAAAGGATCGATCCATTGCGAATAGACACGTAGGAGAGAGTGAAAATACCTACAAAAAATAGAATCAACCAAGGCTTGTTCGTCATCAAATCCTTCAAGTCACTTTTGAGAGGTGTTCTCTTACTTTGTTTAGGAATGACTCTTTCTTTAGTTCCAGCAAAGGTAATGAAAAACATCACCGCTGCTGCGATCGCAAAAACCGCCATTGTCCACTGGTAACCTACAGCAGGATTATCACCGCCTAATTTCTTCACTAGCGGTGTAGTGAAAAACTGAATAATCAAACCACCCGAAAAAGTTCCCACGAAACGATAACTAGAAACTGATGTCCGCTCAATACTGTCTGGGGTAATGACTCCCATCAAAGCAGAGTAAGGAATATTAACAAAAGTATACACCATCATCATCAGTGTGTAAGTGATGTAGGCATAGATAAGCTTCCCCTCTGGACTGAAATCAGGAGTAGTGAATACAGCCACACCTATGATCCCGAATGGGATAGCTCCCCAGAGTAGGTATGGACGAAATTTCCCCCAACGCGTCTTGGTTCTATCCGCAATGATTCCCATGATAGGATCATTGAAGGTATCCCATAGTCGAGTCACTGCTAACATCGTTCCTGCGGCGGCGGCCGAGATACCAAAGACATCGGTATAGAAGAACATCAGGTAGAACATGAACGTCTGGAAAAATAGATTGGATGCCGTATCGCCAAGTGCGTAGGCAGACTTTTCCTTAACGGATAATCGGTGAGTGCTCATAAAATTACGGTTGAGTTAGAGCCTGATTTAAACTGTTCCCCTTCTCGCTTCTAGCTGAGCGCGGATCTCCGCTGACTTTGCTTTCGTGAGTTTGAACGTAAGGATGAAGTAGAGAGCGATGAGTAAACCTGCGATAGGTATACCCGCTAGGAGCAAGCGCATGTAGGTAAATGTCCCTTCTGGTTGATCACCACCGAGAGCCTGGTCGAAACCAATCTTCTCAAGTAAGAATCCAGATGCACC
>CAKZMG010000048.1 GCA_937128235.1 uncultured Verrucomicrobiales bacterium | reverse complement strand
AGGTCGCGCTCGGTATTGACCACGTTTTTTCCATCGGTGAGTTTCCAGCGCTGCGCTAGTCTGTGGATGTGCGTGTCCACAGGAAATGCTGGGACGCCAAATGACTGAGCCATTACAACAGAGGCTGTCTTATGTCCCACTCCGGGGAGCTTCTCTAGCTCCTCGAAACTCTGCGGCACTTCGCCCCCGTACTCTTTGATAAGAATTTTCGATAGCTCTGAAATGGCTTTAGATTTTCGCGGAGAGAGCCCACATGGCTTGATGTATTCACGTATTTCCTCCACTGGCACCTCTGCCATATCCACTGGATTATCTGCACGCGCGAAGAGAGCTGGAGTGTATTGATTCACGCGCTCATCAGTGCACTGCGCGGAGAGTAACACAGCTATAAGCAAGGTATAGGGGTCCTTGTGATCCAGCGGAATAGGTGTTTCTGGATAGAGTTCTTCTAGCCTTTTTAAAACGTATTTAGCTCGGTCTGCCTTAATCATAAGAAATTAAAATGGAATGTCATCATCATCTTCAAAATCATCGTCGAAGCCTAAATCGTCATCATCACCGGAATCTGATTGTGAACTCTTCATATCCTCTAACAGACCAGATACATCGTTCAACTCAGACCAAACATTTTCTAACACATAGATAGGAGCTGAGTCTCTAACAGCTAGCGCAATGCAATCACTGGGACGTGCATCTAGCTCGACTATTTTCTTCTGCTGCAGCTCGTTTTCCACCTGTAAAAACAGCCTCGCAAAAAACACATCACCATCCGCCTTCACGATAACGACCTGCGTCACCTCAGCACCAAACGCGCCCAGCACTCCATGAAACAAATCATGTGTCAATGGTCGTGGTGCCTTTTCTTGCTGGAGCGCCATATTGATAGACGCACCGATACTGGGATCAATGTAGATAAGAATAATCTTATCACCAAAGCTATCGCCTGAATTATCGCCTGAATTATCGCCTGAATTATCGCCTAAGAAAACTGCACATCCTGAGGGCGTAGGCAATAGAGCCACAGGCGCCACTCTTACCATTTCTTGTTTCATAAATTTGTCTTCAGAGCTTAGATACTACATCGTCATTCCTCCATCACAGGCGATCACTTGTCCCGTGATATAGCGAGACTCTTTCCCTGCGAGGAACATCACTAAGTTTGAAATATCATCAGTCGCTCCGAGATCACCTAGAGGTATGTTTTTCTTGATGCCTTCTTTGAGGTCATCAGAGAGTTCATCGGTCATGTCAGTGGTGATGAATCCTGGTGCCACGGCATTACAGCAGACTTTTCTGCCGGAGAGCTCGCGTGCGATGGACTTCGTAAACCCAATCAAGCCAGCCTTACTCGCAGCATAGTTAGCCTGTCCCGCATTTCCTATCAGACCGATGACTGATGCCATGTTGATGATACGTGGATCTTCCGCCTTCATCAGTGGTCTCTGGAGTGCTTTCACCATGTTGAATGCTCCCTTTAAATTTGTATCTAACACCGTGTCCCAGTCCTCGCTCTTCATACGCATCAGCAGACCATCACGCGTCACTCCTGCATTGTTCACTAGGATATTCACCCCTCCAAAATCCGAGATCAACTCCTTTCCAAGAGCTGCCACAGCATCGTGATCTGCTACATCGACAGCGTACGCCTTAGCTGCATCTGCATACTCCGCATTGATCTCATCTACCGCACCTTGGCAGCTTCCCTCGCTACGGCTGATCACTGCCACCTTAGCACCTTCGGCAGCGAGTGCCTTTGCGATTGCCTTACCGATTCCACGACCTGCTCCGGTCACTACTGCTACTTTATTGTCGAATTTTCCCATGCCCATTTTTCACATGCTTAGAGCCTCCTGCCAATCTTAAACGTTTGAAATTATAGTCTAACCTACTTTTTCTGGAACAAAACCCACCTTAGAAACATCCTATATACGAACAACAGATCAAGAACTATGAAAAACATCACCATCATCGCGACCCTCGCCTCATGCGCACCAGCCGACTGAGTAAAATCTACTTCTATTCATTTCAAGGGCTTTCCATCTTTATCAAAATTATCAGTGATGTCGTTTTTCATGAATCCTTTCACATCACCTTTGTCATTAAATTGCCATACCTTCACGGATGCAAACTTCACCGACATAGTCTCCCACTTCGCTGCTCCAGCCCACTTTGGTAGCCACACTCCTAGATTTAGCTGCCCAGCCATAGCTGGCACTAGCTTCACATTTTCACCTATAAATTCGCCATCCACCCAATGCCTAGCAGACAATCCAGAGCACACTGCATACTTGTCTTTTGCTAATTTCCTCAAAGGGCTACCCCAATATTTTTTGTAAGGGATCGACTTATCCTGCACCCAGTAAAATCCTTTGAAATCCTTGGCTTCTGCTACCTGGCTATCTTTCACACCTTCAATAGGAACCAAATGTGTTCGCCAATCTGTGGTGTAAGTATGGTAGTCACCATTCGCAGCCCCCTTCACATCAAAGGTCATTGAATGGTGCTGTTTATTGAGAAACGTGTTGTACATCGGATTATCATACTTGCCCGCTTTGCCATATTCAGGGAAGTCTATTTCTGACCAATAGAACGCCTGAGCTGGTCCCCATTCCTGCAAGTAAGGATGATACTGAGGATGATCTCTATGAAACTCCTTTGGCTGATCAGTCTTGATTTTCACCATTCTATATCCATACGTCCAGATCGCTGGAACCATTCCTGCGGGAGTCGGGTGCTCAGCAGATCCTACCTTCATCACCACTTCAAATCTCCCTGAGGCAAAATGCTGCTTAGAAACTATCACACCACCAACGCGCGTTTTCTTGTTCCACTGTCCAGTGATCTCACCAGTGTATTCATCACCATTTGCACGGCACTCCAGCACCTTACACTCTTTCCCATTCACCCTATCAGTTACAATAGAAACATTCTCTGGAACAACCCCATGATTTCCCTGCCCCCACTTTTTCCGTAACATATACCACCGCTTCGGATCTATCTTTCCAGACGACCAGTCCTCATCCAATACCAACTGAGCTGAATCTGGAAGTGGTGGGATAGAAATTTCTTCCGCCTGTAGCAACCCAGCAAAGAAAATTACGAACAATAGAAACCTTAGATTAAATAAAATGTCATTTGTCATGGCTATAAATTCTACCTACTCATGAATTTCCTAGAAGTCCTCACATACTTTTCAGCCCATTTTTTAATTTCGCTCTGCGCTTTTAAATCCAGTGTTTTCACCACACGCGCTGGACTTCCTAAAACTAGAGAACCCGGGGGAATAACCATTCCACCTGTGACCAGTGCCTGAGCACCAACAATAGACCTCTCACCAATGACAGCTCCATCCAAGACACACGCACCCATCCCTACTAAAACTTCGTCTTTGACCGTAGCGGCGTGAATAATAGCACTGTGCCCGATAGTCACTAACTCACCAAGATACGTCCCGTAATCATCAGATAAATGAATCACCGCATTGTCCTGCACATTAGATTTAGGACCGATCACTATCTCATTGATGTCTCCTCTCAGCGTAGAATTATACCAAACACTCGCCTCATCTTCTATCGTCACTCTACCAATCACATCCGCACTATTCGCAACAAATGCACTGTCATGTATCTTAGGTTCATACCCCTCATAAGTCTCTATCGCCATCGTTTCTCTTCTATTTTCTATCTTAAATTTTCAATTTTCAGTTCCCTACAGCATCACCTATTCCTGCTCCCAGGTTTTCTTATAAAAATCGGCACTAACAAAGGGATCAAAACCAATACGCCAATCACACCACCTGCATTTTGCCAGACCTTATGCGGGAATAGCCCCAAGCTATAACTATTGTTCGGTAGTTTCCATGAATCATCCATAAAAATAGCCCAGTGGAGAGCCTTGAAAAGGCTGTGCCAGTTGATGAGCATCCAGACCCCAGCAATGATCGCTAACAGAACAAAGCTAGCAAATCCTGATCCCCAGACTCTACGCCATCCTACCATCACACAGCCTATCAGAACCAAGACAACACAAACCGCTAGAACCACTTTCGCAGTACTGATTAAGCTGCGCACATCTCCGTAGTGCGCTACTTCTTTTGGATTCATTTTCATGTGTATCAGGCTATCAGAAATTTCTTGATACGGCTCCTGAGTCCATAGCCCACCAGTGATCCTATTCGCATCATCATAGTGCTTTTCTTTCAGTTTATCCCCCATCGCATTTCGGTGAATTTTCTCCCAGACCATAGGATGAGAAACCACTAAGACACTCCCTAGCACTAATGAAAACACCAGCGCTAATCCGTAAAGCGGAATCATCCATCTCTTTCCTTTTATCTCCTTCATATCATTTCTTAAATTTACCTATCACTATCATACCAGCCGCCAAAAAGGCACACAAAATAACAAACCAATCCCCAGCCAAAGCATACAAGGTCCACCTGGGCTTCACCGGAACACGCACATGCCCGAACAAATTCCCATCCGTAAAAATACTGCCATCCTCATCGGTTAGAACCTGCATTTTTTTCGTCACATCATCTCGCAGACCACCTGCGGTATCGATGATGCAGCTCACCCCAGTATTCGCGCTACGCACCATCGGACGCCGAAGCTCAATCGCGCGGAACCTCGCATTCGCTAAATGTTGCCTCGCAGCCTTACTTTCCCCAAACCAACCATCATTGGTCACATTGACAATCATTTGCGGTTCAGCTCTAACAAACTTCCGCGTCACCCGCCCCACCGAGTCTTCAAAACAAACTGCAGGAATCACCCCCACACTACCCTCACCCACCTTCAACGGCAGCGGGTCAAAACTCGTTCCCTTCGTGAAATTCATCCCAGGGTTAGAACCATACAACGCACCATAGATACTCTCGCGGAAAGGTATATCTGGAAAATATTCACCAAAAGGAACAAGATGCACCTTCCCATAAATATCCAATGAACTCACCTTATAAACCTGCTCATCAGCCCCATCTTCATCATCCATCTCCACAACCTCGCGCGGTCCCGCAATCGCGATCGCATTATAATCTCGCCCACCAAACTTCACCCCTATCTGAGGTCCCATACCCGCATCTATGGTCTCGCCCTCATAAAAATTTGACCCGAAAATAACCGAGTGATTCCCGCGCGCCAACAAATCATAACGCAAAACTTGATCCGCCATAGGCGTGATAAAAGCATTCTCCACACTCTCCTCATAGATCAGCCCATGGGTCAGTGCACTCTCTGGTAAGATCACCACATCAGGCAGCTCTGCCGCTTGAGATCCCCCCGTAGTCGCAGCTTTTTCTATCGCCTCATTATTCAGATTCTCAAATACCTCCTTCACCTCACGCGCGAACCACTCATAGTTTTTCACCTGCTGGATTTCATCGCCCCATTTCTCATTCTGGGAAATGTTAGGCTGCAATAAAAGCACTCTAACAACGAGTTTTTCTGAGTTCTTACACTCTCTCATTTTCACAATGCCGTAAACGAAACTCATCGCCACCAGCCCCACCGTGAAGGCTATTTCCCAGTGCGCTTTAAACTTTCCGCCAGCCTTAGCCTCATCCACCAGACGCTTCCCTAGCTGCACCAGCATACTACACACCAGTATCGGCAAAAACGAAAGTCCCACCACTCCTACTAAGTCCGCCGCCTGTGCCATCGTTGCATTTTCATGAAATGCCACACCTAGTCCGTTCCAAGTAAACCCAGTAAACAACCACCCACGCAACCACTCCAGCACCACCCACAGAGACGCGTGCATCACCGCAAAGCGCATCACCCGCACCGACGTTCCGAAGCCTCCCATCAGATCAAACTTCTTCCGTTTCCCGCCAGCTAATTTCTTCTCCACCAGCTCATCAATCCGAGATTTCTTTTCTCTAACAGATTCCTCATCCCCTGCGGACGAGCGTGAGCGAGTGCAAGCCCCTGCCCAAGCCCTCTGCCAGGGATTCCCGACAGTCGCCAAAAACACCGCCCATACCCCAAAGTAAACTGCCAAATAAGCACTCAGCCCGATCCACGCAAACCACGCACCTGCCTGCGGGACATTATCTAAATCCCCCATCGCCAAGAACCAGTTCACCGTCATCAGCCAGAACACCAAGCCAGAACACCAACCTAGGAAAAATGCTTTCCGTTTAAAGCGCTTAACACTCTCACCACTCAAACCAGCCCACAACGCCACTATCAACGGTACAGCCCACACCCAAACAAACCCTCCCACATCATAGCCAGGAAAGCACAGAGCGAGCAGCAGCCCACTAAGCAGAGCCGCACATATCACCCAGTTTTTTTTCAACACATTCATTGTTCCAAACATCTCTAGTGTTTATTTATCACATTGTCGAGAGCAGGATGACCCTTGTGCTTTTCAAACACAATCAGTCCAATCCCAGATCACGCACAAATTCATCATCGTCATCAAATTCAGAGATAGCAAGCTGCTCCGAAATAATAGCCCTCACATGATCACGCACAGCCTCTCTAGTCCAACTTCCTGAAACTCTCAGATATTTTGGACTTAGTTCAACCAATCTATCCACCAACCCCCTCACCGTCTCCGGTGCAGGACGAAACGCCAACCAAGCACCAGGAGCGGAAAACATCCGCAATCCACTTAACTCTCTAAACCTCCTCCACTCTTTTACTCGCCTAGGTTTGGCAAAAATATCATTTAAACATGCATCCAACCTTATCTCTCTTCGTCTAGTCCCCGTTGACTCAGAAATAGCACTACGTATCTTATGAAAAGCGCGCTGAGACCTGCAATGCTCTTGAACAGTAATCTCCTCACCTCCACCCACTCCAGCAGCACCATTTTCAAGACCCAATTTTTTGTAAACTACCTCCATCAGATCCTGAGGTGTATACATGCCAGCAGCCTCCCCGTCTGAGATCAATATCCCAAACTCCTCTTCGGTCGCCATCAACAATTCTACACCATCAAGACCCATTTTTTATTTAAAATTCACTACCCCAACCTCTGATTCATATCCGCTTCTATCGCCAGCCAAAGAGCATCTAGACTCTCTGCCACTCGCGCCTGACTAGATGCTAGATCTTGAGTAGGCTCATCGTTCCCGAAGAGATAATACTTAATCTTAGGCTCAGTCCCAGACGGGCGGACTGCGAAGGAATTTCCATCCTCCATATCCACAATAATCATGCCCTGCTTAGGAACTTCATCGCCTTCCGCATCCTCATACGTGTTGGTTGCAAAGTCTCTCACATTTGCCACTTTCACACCTGCAAACTCAGTAGGATGATTCTCAGAATATGACTTAGCCAGACCTGCGATCTGTGCGGCACCTTCCGCGCCCTCCATCACCACGCTCTTATTCACCTCTTGGTGGAAGCCATACTCGCGGTAAATATCATCTAACAGACCAGCCACAGTCTTACCCACACTCTTCGCGTAAGCTGCTATTTCTGCGAACATCACCGTAGCCATGTTGCCATCTTTATCGCGCACATAGTCACCTCCCATGTATCCGTAGCTTTCCTCGCCGCCAAAGACAAAGAATCTAGAATACTCCAGCCTCAATCTACGGCTCTCGTCCTCCGAGAGATCACGGTAGTCGCCCTCATATTTATCGGTAGGGATGCCGTCCTCATACTTCTGGAGCTTATCACAGATAAATTTAAATCCTGTCAGAGTATCCACCACATTGATGCCAAATTTCTCTGCGATTTTATTCTGCAATGGTGATGTCACAAACGTCTTCACGATCACTCCACGACTTCTGTTAGAGTCATTCAAAATCCCAATATCAAACATCGTTTTGATCCGATACCACTCCATCAACGTCCCAGTTTGGTTCCCATTAAGAATCTGCATCTTGCCATTATCATCACGCACCACCACTCCCATACGGTCGCAGTCTGGATCTGTTCCGATGACGATTTCCGCCCCCTCTTTCTCCGCCAAATCCACACCCATCTGAAGCGCTGGAGCGTTCTCTGGATTCGGTGATGCCACCGTGGGAAATCTCCCGTCTTGCACTTCTTGCTCAGGCACCGTCAGCACCTCAAATCCCATCTCACGTAGAAGTGGAACTGCAATATGCCCACCCGTTCCATGGATACTCGTGAATACCACTTTCGTGCTCTCACCACCCTCTAACAACTCTGGCTTTAGGAGCGTAGTTTTAAGCTTATCCATGTAGCGCTGATCCGCCTCACCGCCCACGATGATGAGCTTGCCCTGCTGATCTTCCGGAAGCGCATCATACGCCTCACTAGTGATCGCATCCACCTCATTGATCACGCCCGTAGCGTGTGGTTCTACGAGTTGGCTACCTTGATTAAAGTAAGCTTTAAATCCATTATCATGACTCGGATTGTGACTCGCAGTCAGCACCACGCCCGCATCGAGCTTTAGCTCACGGATGAGAAATGATACCTGCGGAGTAGCGCGCGCACCTACGAATAAATAAGCATCGCATCCTAGATCATTACAAATTCTCCCACAGAACTCCGCGTAGTCTCTAGAGAAATGACGCGTGTCATGCGCAAACGCAAATACCGGCTTGCGATCGATCCCCTCTGCCTCGAAGTGCTTTTTCACATACGCCACCATTCCGCGGATCGCTCTGCCCACGTTATAGAAATTCATCGTCGCAGATCCCACGCAAGGAAACTCAGGTCGCTCATTCGGACCGCCAGCACCTTCCTCCGCCTTCGTCACCACTTTACCAATCGTCCGTCCACGCAGCCCACCCGTTCCAAATGCCAGCGTCTTATAAAATCTATCATTCAGCTCAGCCCACTCACCAGCATCCACCAGCTCAGTCACAGCCGCCTCAGCCACCGGACTAATAGCCCCTGCGAGATGGTTCACAATGTTCTCTCTCGATGACTCTAACAGTTCACCACTCGCTACCGCATTATCCAAGTTTTCTACTAAATCACTCATATGCCAACATTTCTAACCATTCTCACACAATATGGCAACACTTCCCTAATTTTTTTATGACATTCTCCAGCTTCTCATTACTTTTTGTGATCCCCCAACTTCGGTCATCCACCTCTAGTCAAAACACTATGATGTGATCAATTTAAAAAAACGAATCGCCTTCTCTACTAGTTCACTGGACAACGCTATCTCAGAAACCCTCTGACCTAACAACTCACGCTCTAAATACTTATTCTCTAACAAATACCTAATTTGACTGCTGTCTTTTTCTCTTCCTATCAAGCACTTTGCAGCTGCCATATCGTGAGGATCTAGGCAAAAAACAGATTTCTGGTCAGCCAAAGCCACTAACCTATCCTCCCATCCGAGAGGAAAAGTTTCTGTCACTCTTGGTCTAACTATATCTGCATGGTAACCAAATTTTTGATGAAACTTACGGTCTTCACCAAAAGACTCATCCAGCATCAACCCCACTTCCTCTTCAAATGGATAAGGGATAATATCGGCATCATAAGTATTCAGAAGAGGACTACCTCCCTTTGCACCCAGCTCAGGAAAACTAGCTAACAACGATGCAGAACCAAAGACAACCAACCGCTCTCCATCCAGCATTGCTGCTACCGCATTAGTAATATGTATCAATGAGTCCAGGCGCATGTGAATAAATCTCTCTCATCTCGTGTTAGCACCCCCGCAAAGGGTGAACAGCTTTTTAACTGTCTCTCCTTCTCCCCATCATTTCTTAAAAAATCAAGTAATTCAACCATCCCAGAATCAGAGCTCTGTGCCGCAGTGATCATACCTGACCATGCATGTAATGCCCAAGGATTCCCAATCCTATCCTCAGCAAGCCACCTCTCTATGTTTTCTAATGGTATGGATAATAGCTCAGGCTTACGTTCTAATTTATCAGCAAGAAACAACCACCTCTGAAAGATCAATGGGTTCTGCCCACCATCTCTTATAAATGCCTCATCGATTGCCATAGAAAAAATCTAACACGTTTCTGTCCTGCCCGCAATGCCTGAATAGCTTACCCGAAGACAGACCTTAACCAGATTACTTCTTTCCAGAAATTTCTAACATAGCTTCCGCACATTTGTTCCCGATGCGGTTAAACCATATCGCACTTCCTAGATAGTGATAACCACGATCTGAGCCAGTTTTCTCCCACTCTTCTACGTTTTCCTTCCACTTCGGATAGAGTTCCTCCGCCGCTTTATCAATCAGCACATCGGTGCGGACCGCCTTCACGTTGCCTTTAAATTCTGGCAAATTCTGCATCAATAACTGCGCGTCCTGAATCACCTTCATCGCCTTAACTGCTGGCTTAGATCCGTTCTGCCCCATCACCGCGATCACGAAAGGAAGCTGCGGAACTTTCAGATCCTTACGCACATCATTGATAAATAATTTCATATTCTCAGCATAGTGATTCTCCGCCCCGTTATACTGATCATTCCAGCCTTGAAACCAAACAAAGCCCGCAAGTTCAGGCTTCATTCCTTTTAGCGCAGGAAATAGCGTATCAGAATTTGCCAGAGTTTCACTGACTTCCTTCATCATCGCACGGTAAGAGACCCCATACTCCTCCTTAATCTGAGCCATCGTGGGCATCGGTCTATTCTGTTTCCGCTTCTCATTGTTTCGCTTCACGCCAGCTATTTTTTTCTCTAGCTCAGCCTTGAAGAACGCCTCATCTGGCAGCCCAGCTGATGGTGGTCTAAATTTCTGAAACAAGGAATGCCCACCCCAAGCAGCTTTGATTAGCAACACTGGTTCATCGAAATGATTGCCTATCACTGTGCCAAATTCCAGCTCCATCCCAGTGCGGTTTTTTGATCCATAGCCTATCGTCAAGCCACCGCGCCTACCGAGGTAATTGATAAAGACATCATCGCGGACAATCCACTCATTATCTTTTCGCAGATGAGCAAAGTGCCCCTTAGTTTTCTCATCGGTAGCCTGATACTCCAGTAGTTTATTCTGAGCCTTCCCCTCCATATTCGACTGCCCAGCTAGGATGATCACCTTGAAGGTTTTCTCTGCCGCAATCGAAGGCAGCGCGAGCACGATACAAACTAAACTCAACTTAGTGAAAGCCCGCAGATGAGAAAAATAAATAGTCATCCCCAAGCATAAAGCATTGCGCAACAAACCGCGAGCCTATAATTCACGGAGAAAGTACAGAGCATCTAGACAGGAACAGCTATAGAACTCCAAGGAACTCAATACAAGCCAACCGCCTGCCTAGCACACGCTATCGCGAAGCTGAATTTCCCTTTTGTGGGTCTGCTAGGGGTAAGTTTTTTCCAACCCTTTTGTGCTCCATACTCTAACAGTTTATCCGTAGGATGCACCATGGTGTTGTCTTCGCAGATGTCGAGCATAGGGATATCTGCGTGGCTGTCTGAGTAGCCGTAGCTGTTTTTTAACACCTCGCCATCATTCCAATCATTAGGAAAATGCGGTTTCATCCTGCCTAGCTTCGTTGCCCCCTTATTATTTCCTCCGATGATGTCTGGGAAAAAACGCACGCTTCCATTGATCTCTACCTGAGTTCCATAATAGTGATCAAACTCCATTTTCTGAGCTAAATACTTCACCCAGACTTCGGGGCTTGCGCTGTTTAAAATGGTCAATCTTCCCGCCTGCTTGTGCTCTCTAACAATTTCTAACACCTCAGCATACATCCCCGATGGAAAAATCTCATCCACAAATTCTCGCGCGTATTGATCCAGAGTTTCCGCATCCATCAACGCTAGATAATTGAGAAACACCCGCTTCATCCCGCCAGCTCCCAGTATCTTAGTAAAGGGCAGAAATGGGAGTAGTCCGATAATGTGAAGCCGTCTCAGAGGCTCTCGTTTTAGGACGAAATTACAGAACAACAACTGCGTGTCCCATGGGACAATCGTCTGGTCGAGATCGAATAAGGCGTAGCCAGAATGAGTGGAGTGATTCATGAAAATAGGAATTTTACTAATCTCCAAGACATATACCGATCGCGCGCGCGGCAGCCACCACTTCACTCTCAGGATCAACTAGCCGCAGCTTGTGCACAGCCTTCTCTATCGATGCCGAACTCACGTGGTATGACTGGTAGCTCACCATCCTACCAAACCTGCCCTCCTCAGCCAGCTTCACCGCCTTCACCCCAAATCTAGCACCCAATATCCTGTCCAGACTAGTAGGAGCACCACCTCTCTGGAGATGACCCAGAGTGCATGCGCGGGTGTCTTTCCCTGTTCGCTTGGCTAGCTCGCTGGCTACAAATTCACCTATCCCGCCGAGCCTAACTTCTGCTCCCTCTTCATTTTCCTGAGTCACTAGATCTCCCTCAGGAGTCCTCGCTCCCTCAGCTACGATGACCATTGAGCTATGATTCCCCTTCGCCTCTCTTTCCTTGATGTGGGTGGCTACTTTATCGAGTGAAAATTCTATCTCAGGCATCAGAATGACATTGGCACCACCAGCTATCCCGCCCCAAAGCGCAATCCATCCTGCATTTCTACCCATCACCTCCACCACCATCACGCGCTTGTGACTTACTGCCGTGGTATGCAGTCTATCCATGGCATCCACCACGCATGAAACCGCACTGTCAAAACCAAACGTCATCGCAGTGGCTTGTAAATCATTATCAATCGTCTTAGGCACCCCGATCACGGGGAAACCAGCCTTGAACAGCTGTAATGCAGTCGAGAGCGAACCGTCACCACCCACCACGATCAGTGCGCGGATCTCTAGCTGCTTCATCGTTCTCTTCGCCTTTTCTATCACCTTTTCGGCTATCTCAGCCTTCGTCCCCTCGCCCATCTTCGCAGCGAAATGCCCTTTATTGGTGGTTCCTAAAATAGTCCCGCCGAGCTTCAAGATCCCCACCGTATCCTCAGGGTCTAACACCTGATAATCTCCCGGAGGCAATAACCCCTCAAAGCCATCGCGAAATCCTATCACCTCCCAGCCCAGCTTGCTCGCCGCACCCACCACTCCGTGGATCACCGCATTCAGCCCTGGACAATCTCCTCCGCTATTTAAAATCCCGATTCTCATGAGCGAGGGGTAACAAACCGTGAGATTATTGCCAAGCCTATAAGATTTTTCTGTTTGCCAAGATGAAAAACAAAAAAAGCCCTAGCTCATGAGAGATCTCACAAGCTAGGGCTTATTGATTCAATTCTGTTACAACTGTAAAACTAGCTGCAGCAGTTATCTTCATCCTTACAGCACTCAGTGCCATAGGCTGCATACCACTCTGCCACTACGTCCCAGTTCACAACATTGAAAAATGCAGCGATGTAGTCTGGACGACGGTTCTGGTAGTTTAAGTAATAAGCGTGCTCCCAGACATCAAGTCCGAGGATCGGTGCACAGCCAGCGCAGTCAGCATCTGACATCATCGGGCTATCTTGGTTCGGTGTTGAGCAGACAGAAACTTTTCCGCCTTTAGCACAGAGCCATGCCCAGCCTGAGCCGAAACGTGTAGCCGCTGCCTTAGAAAATGCCTCCTTGAAACCATCAAATGAGCCAAATGCCTCATCAATAGCCGCCGCGAGATCTCCACTCGGTGCAGATGCTCCGCCCGGCTTGATGCTCTCCCAGAACATGCTGTGGTTAAAGTGACCACCACCGTTATTTCTCACTGCTGTGCGGATGCCCTCAGGAACCTTGTCTAAATTAGAAACAAGTTCACAGATCTTCATGCCTTCTAGCTCAGCATTTCCCGCGATCGCGTTATTTACATTCGTCACATAAGCATTGTGGTGCTTGCTGTGGTGTATCTCCATCGTCTTTGCATCGATGTGTGGTTCGAGCGCGTCATACGCATATCCTAGTTCTGGTAGTTCAAATGCCATAATATTTTTTATTGGTTAGTTATTAGATAAGAAATTACGATCCAGAGCAAATAACTTGCTTGCAGACCGTCATCTGTGGACACACTATGCGCCTGTCACCCCATTTCGCAAGCAAGAATCTCTACACATTATGCCGTCACCAATAATCACACTCTCACTCGATCTCTCTAACCCATCTGCGGAACAAAGCTACATCATCGCCGCAGTAGCTCTCATCCTGGGTAGCCTCATCACCTGGCTCATCTGCTCAAGTTCCAAAAAGACCACTGTGGCTAAATTTTCAGCCGAACTAGATGCCGAGAAGAACCGCATCGATGAAACCAAACAACGCCTCGCCTCCACTCAGCAAGACCTCCAGATCCTCCGTGACTCAGAAGCCAGCCTCAAACAAAACGAAGCGGGACTCCTAGCCAAACTCGCCGCAGAGCAGAAAGCCGCAGAAGAAAAAGAACGCATCCTCCAAGATGCCCAAGTCAAACTAGGTGACACCTTCAAAGCCCTCTCATCAGATGCACTCAAGGCAAACCAAGAACAATTCCTCCAGCTCGCCAAAACCTCACTCAGCGCACAGCAACAAACCGCAGCAGGTGACCTAGATAAACGCAAAACCGCAGTCGAGCAAATGGTAAAACCCGTAGCCTCCACCCTAGAAAAAGTGGAACTCCGCATCGGCGAGCTAGAGAAAGCCCGCGAAGGAGCCTACGCCTCACTCAAGCAGCAAGTCCAGCACATGGCAGACACCCAGCAAGGACTCCAGAAGGAAACCTCCCAGCTCGTAAAAGCCCTCCGCCAGCCCACAGGACGCGGACAGTGGGGAGAAATGCAGCTCCGCCGCGTAGTAGAAATGGCAGGCATGCAAGAGCACTGTGACTTCCAGACCCAAGTCAACACTAAGGACACAGATGGAAAATCACTCCGCCCAGACCTAGTCGTATCACTCCCAGGTGGCCAGAAAATAGTGGTCGACTCCAAAGCCCCGATGGCTGCCTACCTCGATGCCATAGAGACTGATGACGACAAGCAGCGCGACATTTTCCTCGCCCAGCACGCCTCCCAAGTCCGCACCCACATCCAGCAGCTTTCCTCTAAGAAATATCAGGATCAGTTTGACCAGACACCAGAATTCGTCGTCCTCTTCCTGCCAAACGAAGCCATCTTCTCATCCGCCCTCGGACAAGACTCCACACTCATCGAGCAAGGTGTTGACCAAGGCGTCATCCTAGCCACCCCCACCACACTCATCGCCCTGCTACGCGCAGTCGCCTATGGCTGGAGACAAGAAGCGCTCGCCCAAAATGCGCAGGAAATTTCCGTCCTAGGCAGAGAACTCTACAACCGCCTCAACACCTTCACAGGGCACATCGATAAAATTGGCAGTAGCCTCAAAGCCTCTGTAAATCACTACAACAAAGCAGTAGGATCACTCGAACGCAACGTCCTACCAGGTGCCAGAAAATTCCAAGAACTAGGCTCTGCCCCAGAAAACTCCGAGATCAAAGACCCCAACCTCATCAGCGAAATCACCCGAGAAACCCAAGTTACCAAGCCTGGCGAACCACTAAACATCACCGCAGAATCCCAAACCCCCATTGACCCCATCGACTCTATAGTCGGCGATGAAGACGCCAGTGACTTCTCCACAGACGCACTCGCAGACGAGTTCGAAGGCTTCACTACCGAAGGCGAAGGCGAGGGAATCTAAAAAGCAACAGAGCTTTCCAACCTCCATCAACCCAAGGTTTCATCGTCCACCAATTCGTGAAAATTCGTGCCCATTCGTGGTAGCCGCCGCAGGCAACAACCCAAGGTTTCATCGTCCACCACTGGCAACTGGCAACTGGCAACTGACAACTGATAACTCCCCCTAAACAGAATACTCAGCCCAGGAACTAGTCGTCTCCCAGATCCGCACAGTCTTCAGCCGCACCTCTGCACGCACCGGATACTCATCATCTGGATGGTCCACATGATGATTCAGCTGCGCGCTAGTATGGTCAAAAATAGTCTTCGCCATCACCTCCGTAGTAGGGTCTAAATTCTCAAACCCAATAATTCTATCCCCATACGCATCCTTAAAGAAATCAAACTTCGGATCAGCCGTATTCATACACAGCGCATGATCATAGGTCTCTATAAATTCCTCTACCATGTGCTTCACCAGCTTAAAATCAAACACCATCTCATGGTCATCCAGCGTATCTGCCTCAAACACCAGCTCCACCTTACGCGTATGCCCATGCGGGAAACGGCATTTATCCGGGTGCTTGGAAAGCAGGTGACCATTCTCCACTTCTATCATCTTGCAAATTCTATAAGGCATAATTTTCTACGTAGCTTGTTCTCCAGCCATTAAGCCCACTACCACAGAAAATGAAAGAGGATTTTTATGCAGAAGACTTCCCCATCCTCATTCACACTAAACGCAATTTTCTTGCATTAAGCTCCATTTCAGTGTGAGACTTACCACACCTCGAAACATGACCTATTAGAGGTAAGTTTTTCACTCGATGAAAGGATCACCCATACTCGCTACGGCTTTTGCCTGTCTCATCATGCTCAGCATGTATGTGGGGATGCGTGTGGCTTTTTCTGGCGATGATAAACCTACTAACCCAGCTGAAACTGTTGCACCCGCCCAGATTCCTAGCGGCCAAACTTCTGTTTACGTGGAAATTTATTTTTCCAGCCTACCCCAAAATTTCTCACTCAACCATCCCGCTACAGGTAAGGTTCTCCTCAAAGTCGATCATCTCGAAAACCCAGAATGGAGCGGCGATATTATCCTGCCATTCTCCGTGGAAAAACTTACCTCTGAGGAAATTGAAATTCAGGGGGATGCTGAATGGAAGACTCCGAGAGAGAGCTATCAGTTCATGCAGGTCATCATCTCGCCAGATGATCTAGACCCCCAGAGCCAGACCCTCAGAGCTGAATCCAACATCGCAGACATCATGACGTTTCAATGGAAGGAGGAAGAATAAATGGCTACTTACTCAGACCACACTAACCACTCCGACCATGCAGCCCACTCTTGCTGTGATCATCATGACCACCATCACGACATCGTGGTGAAGGATCTAACCGTCAAATATCGCAATCTAACAGCACTAGATAAAATCAGCTTCGATACCTCCTGCGGAAACCGTCTCGCACTCATCGGACCCAATGGTGCAGGCAAATCCACCCTACTCAAAGCCATCGCGGGGCTCGTCAAGAAATCTTCTGGCAGCATCCAGTGGCGCGGCACCGCCGTCAAGAAATGGTCTAGCGAGTTCGCCTACCTCCCCCAGCGCGAGGAAGTGGACTGGAACTTCCCCATCACCGT
>CAKZMG010000047.1 GCA_937128235.1 uncultured Verrucomicrobiales bacterium | reverse complement strand
GTTCAGCAGCTTTTGAAATACTAGCCGCCCCCATTGCAGCCAAGCTACTCTTCAGGAAAAAATTTCGTCTATTCATCATTTCTACATCTTAGAAAAAAACTTACCCCTAACAAGCCAGAAAAACTACCAGCCACCTCCGCCGCCGCCCCCTCCGCCGCCGCCGGATGAACCTCCGCCTCCAGAAAAACCTCCGCCACTAGAAAATCCGCCACTCGATGAGCTACTAGGAGACACCGAAGCAGAAGCCAAATTCGCACCCAGCGTGCTTGCTATAGCTGCAGATGCTGCGGTTACTCCTGAAAAACCAAGCCCATCACTTCCTCCTAAATAAAATGAGGGACGGTAAGACCTCTCATCTGATCCTTCACTCTCAGGTCTCACTGCTGCTAGCACATTATGAAATTGCTCTGCCCATTGTTGATCCACACCCAGCGCCAGCGCGAATGGCAGAAATTTCTCAAAATGCTCTGGTGTAAGCTCAGGTGGGTTTTCCAAATTTAACCGATCTTCCTCCGCCACCTTCAGATACATTCTGAGACCCGCCACTTCATCCATCGTTACACGCCCTAGGGTGGTGTAAGCTTTTACTAAATGGCTAAACACTACAAGTAGCATCTCAATCAACACACACAGCAAAACTAAAAAATGTAATCCCTCATTCCAAATTATTTTCAGCGTAATAAACCATAATAAAGTTGCACAAGCCACTCCGAATAATGCCCCCCATCCACGGATGGATCCATTCCATTTTGATCGTAGAGAAACACCACGTACCCACATAAAAATGGCAGTAATCAAATGCATCAACATCGGAACTAGTTCCACCTCATCAAAGAAAAGACCTAAGCCTAATACCACTCCACAGAAGATACTAGCAGACAGATAAATATACTTACTATTCTTCTTAAAGAACCCTGGTATCAGCAGAGATTTAAGATTCATTTCCAGCCCAGACTTAGCCCGCTGCAAGATTTTAGCATTCACTGGTGCTAGAACTAACTTATCCTTCCTGATAAACAACGCTTCGTATAAGTCCTCCTCATCAGGCGTGAGAGCGGTGTGTGGCTCGCGCTTCACCAGCATAGAAGTATCCCCCATTTTTTTAATTAATAAGGCACCTTTAGACGCTAGTGCGATCACAGCAACAGAAAACGTCGCGTCATCACTTCCCGTCTTATGTAGAAATCTAACAGCCGCTGCCGACAATCCTTTTGGAGCATCATATAGCGGAATAACTGTTCCTTTTTTTGGGTCTATCCCCTCACGTATCCACCCCACCAATAGCACTCCCAAAATAAGAACCAACCCACAGGTCATGACAGGTTTTACAGGATTATCCTTAGCCACAGTCCACCACGTATCCTTGTCATTTTCGTAAGCTAAATGCCCCTTATCAAAAGACACCGCTATCGTTACCCCTTGATATGGTCGAAGTTTCTTTTTTGAGATAAATCTTACCCTTCCGTCATCTAACACCTCTGCGCCTACCGCACCATCTTTACTACCTACTGCACCCAGCCATGCCCCTGTTTTCAAAACCTTACCTCCAGGAGGTAGGATGACAACTGCTGTCACTTTATAGATAGGAAATTTCCAACCATTCCCCGTCACGTTCCAATACAGTTCATCATAATCATCGAAATACCCGAGCTGGCGCGTCGTCTTGTATTTGATCTCATAGGTATAAGTCCCGGGCTTCAGGAAAACCTTAGCAGATCCTATCCGCACCCGCTTCCCATCCTCTATCTTTTCAACCACATACTTCACTGACCTATCATCTAGACTCACTGATTCCACTTTAAATCCGCGTTTCCTTATTAACCCTCCCTTTGATTTATAGGTAGTAGGAAAATCTCTGAAAATTCCGTGCTTTATATCACCTCCCAGCACTCCCACTGTGATCGTTTCAGTCACAGTCATCGTGGTATCCTCATGGATCACTACGTCACTGTGAAATTTATAGATGCGGTCACCTGCTTGAGCACTAGCACTACTAGCCCACAGCATGATGATCAATGGCAACAAATAGAGTATTCTTAGGTTCATGATAGTTGTTGATTTAAATCCGGAGCCATTCGCTCACTAGCACTACTCACTTCAAAAAAATCGACTCGACCACTATGAAACATTCCAGCAACGAGACTACTTGGAAATGTCTCGATCAAATTATTCATATCCCGAGCACTGCCATTATAATACCGCCTCGCATACTGAAGCTGGTCTTCTA